>NZ_JBFAYO010000044.1:0-16446 GCF_040681325.1 Nocardia sp. NPDC051787 | reverse complement strand
GTCATCGTCGGTGACGGGCCGGAGCGTCGGCGGCTGGCCCGGATGATGCCGACCGCGGTGCCGGGCTTCCGCCCGGCCGCGACGCCGCGATGGGCAAAGGTCAGACGGCGAGCGCGTCCAGAGAATCGTGATCATCGATGGCCGTGGTGATTCGCTTCAGCAGCGTCAAGCAGGTCTCCACCGGCTGCATCTTGGGTTGATACGCGGCCCTGCCGATCGTGAATGCCCAAGCCGCGTAGGCGAACATGGACTGCTGCCGATACGCCAGCCATGCGTCATCGAAGGACGGCGCCTGGCCGTCGAGCGGTCCGAGCTCGTCCAGGTAGGCCGCCAGCAGCTCGCGATCCCATGCACGCCGGTCCTCTGGCTCGCATCCCGAGTTGAGGGTGTAGGCGAAGTCGTGTGCCCAGCCTCCCCGCATCACCACCTGCCAATCGACGAATCCCATTCGCCCTGTGCCGGTGCTGTATGTCTGGCCGATGTGCGGGTCACCGTGCAGCAGGGTCTGGGGTAGCTCGTTCGTCGCCAGATCGATCGCTCGCTCGACGCCGGCCCACAGCCGTTCCGCCTGCCCGTGCAGGGCCTCGGGAACCACTTCCTCGGCTCGCCGCAGGCCGACCTCGCAACGCTTCTTCATGTCGATGGCGGCGAGATAGGCCTGCAGCGCTTCGGTCGTGGTTTTGAGGTCCGTGATCGACGGGTGATTCCAGAAGGTCCGGTGCAGCCGGGCGAGATTGCGTACCAGATCTTCGATCTGGTCCCGGGCGACCGGGGCGTTCGGCTCGATGAACTGCGCACCGCGGGTCGAGGCGATGTCTTCCATCAGAGCGATCGAACGCCACGACCCCGCGTCGGCGGCGCCCCAATAGCCGAATGGAGCCTCGATATCGACCTGGGGCCGGAAGTCCCTGAAGAAGCGGGTTTCGCCGTCGATCATCTTGCCGCCACCGAGCAGAATCCGTTGGGAGAAGGCGGTTGTCGTCTTGGCGAAGAGATCGGTCGGCAAGTTCGCCTGCTTGCCTGCGTCGTTGTACTCGACCCGAATCGCGACGCGAGTGGATGTTCCGCGGCTGCCGTTGGAGGTTTCGAACGAGAGCACCTCGGCATCGGGGACATCGCGGCATAAGACGGCCGTGAGCCACTGCGGTGTGAGGGTTTCACCGGATACCGGGACGTCGTCGACGTCCCGGGCTTTCGGCCGGATGATCTTCTCGCCCACGATGTGAGCGCCAACTGTGACAGACCGTCCGAGCAACCAGAGCTTGTGGTTCATTCGCTTGCCTCGATTCCGGAGTACGACTCGACCGCCCGAGCAGCTGGATCGCCAGCGCACGGGTCCGCAGGACAGTAACTCATGCTCGGGAAAACCTTCTCCGGCAAGGCGATTGCCGAGCTTCGGCTCGGCGAGGTCAGCTCACGGCCCCCAGCCGCGCCACCGACGGTGATGTCATGTCGTGAACAGCGCCGTCAATAGCAGCACAGACGTGACCGCGAACGCTGGCATCGAAATCTTGATGGCGCGCGTCCTATGTTTTCGTGGGAAGGCGAAAGGCAGCGTGAGAGCGGCAACGAGTCCACTGGGGACGGCCAGCATCGTGCCGATGATCAGCCCATCGCCGTGGGGATCGTTGGCGGGATCGGTCGACAGCCGCGAGCTGAGCACGAGGAACACGCACCACAACCACAATGCGCCGATGGCGATGCTGATGACACCGGCAACAATGCGCAGTACGACATGCCACCGGGGGCGGTTTCGGGCATGAAGTGAATCTGGATTGGGGCCGAGCACGTGCGGTGAGTGCGGCTTATCCACCCCTCAGCATGTCATGCATGCGCTGGGCAGGGCCGCTTCTAGCGCCGCGAGGCCAGTGGGACGCGATGCTGCCCCCACGGGCTGCTTGTAGCTGCGGCGGCCCGTGGGCAGCGCACGATCACCGGGGTAGCTGCACAGCGGATACGTCCACACCCACTCCGTTCTCTCCCGGCGGCGAGCCCGCCAGCGGCGAGTTGTCGAAGTATCGGATCTCGTAGACCCGTTCGGTGAACTTCCAGCCGTCGGCCGTTCGCCGGTAGCGATCGTGGTAGATCGCATAGTTCAAATGTGAAGTGCCGCTGCGTAATCGGCCGAACTCGCAGATGTGGGCGCGGCCTGAGGCGGTGTCGCCGTCGATGTCGATCGCGCCGGGATGGGTGTGCTGGACGAAGTAGTCCCATTCGCCTTGCATTCGTCGCATTCCGGTCTGGAATTCGGCGCGCCCGTCGAGTTCGATACCAGCGTCGGGGATGCGTAGCACCGCGTCGTCGGTGAACATCGATAGCAGGCGGTCGAAGTCGCGCATCATCACCGCGTCGGTGTAATGGGCGCAGAGCGCTTCGATCTCGATGCGGTCGGCGAGCG
The DNA here is from genome assembly GCF_040681325.1 of Nocardia sp. NPDC051787. NCBI lineage: Bacteria > Bacillati > Actinomycetota > Actinomycetes > Mycobacteriales > Nocardiaceae > Nocardia > Nocardia sp. NPDC051787. The sequence goes on along the minus strand of NZ_JBFAYO010000044.1, from coordinate 14,048 downwards.
ACCGAAAGTCGTTTGGCGTCACCATGATCGGCTCCTCATGAATTGATGAGAGTGGTTTCGGCGCCGGCCCTCAGTGGCGCGAGCGCAGCGCTCCAGCCGATGAGCTGATCCAGCGTTTTGTTCAAGGCGGCGCCATGGTGGTCGCGTGGTGTGAAGGTGGTGTGGTGCTCGAAGTCGGTGAGTAGCGAGATCGCGACCTGATAGCCCACGTCGGCCATACCCAGCGTGCTGCAAACCGTCCGCAACTGCACTACGGCGCGAGCGCCGCCGCCCGCGCCATAGGAGACGAACGCGACCGCCTTGTCGGTCCACTCCGCGGACAGGTGGTCTATGGCGTTCTTCAGGACTCCGGGGGCACCGCCGTTGTATTCCGGAGTCACCATCACGAAGCCGTCGAACGGGGCGATCCGCTCGGCCCAGGCGCGGGTGTGTTCATGGACCGATGGGCCGAACATCGGCGGCGCGGGCTCGTCCAGATGCGGTAGCGGGTGGTCGCGCAGATCGATCAGTTCGAACTCGGCGTCGCCGCGCTGCGATGCCGTGTCCAGAACCCACTGGGCGACCTGCGGGCCGTTGCGGTTGGGCCGGGTACTGCCGAGGATGATGCCGATTCTGATCATTTCCGAACTCCTGCTTTGCTGAACATGTCACGACCTTCGACGACACAGCCGTCCGAAATGTCAGGCCGCCTCACAAATCGGGTCGTTGATTCGTCGATTTCGGTGAGGGACGCACAGACCGAAGGGAGCCGACCATGGCCGATCCGCACCTGCCCGCGGTGATCAGTGAACGTCGTCAGCTGATCAATCTCGCCTACCGGCTGCTCGGCTCCCTGGCCGAGGCCGAGGATGTGGTGCAGGAGACCTATGCGCGCTGGTACGCGTTGTCCGAGCGGCAGCGACAGGACGTGGCGGCGCCCGGCGCGTGGCTGACGACGGTCGCCAGCCGCATCTGCCTGGATCTACTCGGCTCGGCGCGAAGCAGGCGGGAGCGCTATGTGGGCGAATGGATCCCGGAGCCGGTACCCGACCGTTCCGAATGGCTCGGTGGTCCCGCCCCCGCCGATCCCGCCGACCGGGTGACCCTGGACGAGTCGATCAGTATGGCCTTCCTCGTCGTGATGGATTCCATGACGCCCGCCGAGCGGGTGGCATTCGTCCTGCACGACGTCTTCCGTTACTCCTTCGCCGAGGTCGCCGACATCGTCGGGCGCACCCCCGCGGCCTGCCGCCAGCTCGCCTCCTCCGCCCGCCGCCGCATCCACACATCGCAGGGCCCGTCGAGTACCGGGCGCGCCGAGGTGGTCAGGGACTTCAAGCGGGCCTGGGAGACGGGGGATATCGAGGCCCTGATCGGTGTGCTCGATCCGCAGGCGACCGCGACCGCCGACAGCGGCGGCCTGACCCCGGCTTTCCGCCACCCGATCACCGGCGGCGAGCAGATCGCCCGCGCCTGGATCGAAATTGCCGCCCGAGCCCCCGAGGTGACGCTGCTCGAGCGCACGGTGAACGGCCAACCCGGCCTGGTGGCGCAGCTGGCCGGCACCATCGTGTCGGTCTACGCCTTCGATATCGCCGACGGCCGGATCACTCGCATCTGGGCGATCCGCAATCCGGCGAAACTCCGGCCCTGGAAAGCTCGCTGAACTGCGTGATCGCGACGGCGAGGAACGACGATGTTTCGTCCGACCACAGCCGAGTGCCGAGGTCGGCCACAGTGAAGGTCAAGAAGATCGTGATCGACGGAATGTTGGAGCGGATGGAGCAGGCGTTTCCCGGCTCCTCCTCGAAAGTCCGCTGGAGTGAACTGGCCACCCAGGCCAGCCAGGAGCGGTTCGTCGGTAACGCCGGTGGCGCCCCGTTCGGCCTCGCGATGGGGACCAGTCAGACCGGCCCACTGCGACCCGGTGTACGGACTCCCGTCCGCGGCTTATTCGTGGTCGGCACCAGCACCGCATGGGCCCGGCAACCGAGGGAGCGATGCTCAGCGGCCAACACGCCGCCGGTTCGATTGTCGGACGTGATGTCCATCGTGAGGTCCGAGATGGAGCGGTCATCGCGGAAAAGTCCCGACTGGCCCCGTGGGGCCCGGCTTCGACGTTGGACGCCTGCTGTGGTCTCGGCGCCAAGGCGCGCGCCACCGACACCGGCGACACACAGGCCGCGCCCTTCACGGTTGCGTGACTGTGCCGTCGGGGCACCCGAAGGCCGCGGTCGAAGCTCACCGCGCGCCGCGTCGACCGCACGAGTCTTGACGGATAGCTACATGCGGGCATGCAACATGAGGACGCCAGAGATTTCGCGGGCGGCTCGGTGGCCGGATTCGACGGCACCGTCCATGTAACCCGCCCAGCGAGTGGCGGTTTCGGTGCCTGCCCAATGCAATGGACCGATGGGGGAGCGCAGCGCACTTCCGAACCGGGTGAGGGTCGACGGCGCGGTGAACGCTCCGTAGCACCCGCGACTGAATTCCTCCTCGGCCCAGTCTCGTTCGAGATAAGCGATCGGATGCCGGGCCCGTGGTCCGAAGTATCCGGCCAGATCGGTCAGGACTTGGGAGCGACGCTCGGCGAGCCCCAGCCGGCCTGCGGCATCGGCGTGCTTGCCCTCGAGGAATCCGACCAGCACTCCGGGTGCACCGTCCTGTGGCGTGTTGTCGAAGACGGTGCCCACTGGCCGATGATCGCTGTTGGCCTGGCCGCTGAGCCCGTCACGGCGCCAGAACGGCTCGTCGTAGACGACATTGACCTTGATCACCCGGCCCATCGGCATGCGCTGGACGAGTTGGTCACGGTCACCGGGAAGGCCAGGATCGAAGCGGATCCGTGCAGCCAACGGGGGCGGCACCGCGATCACCGCACGGGCGGCTCGGACCGTGGCCCTTCCCGCGGAAACCTGAACACCCGCTGTATCCCAAGTGATTTCGGTGACCGGCGCGCCGAGCACGACACGGTCGCCGAGTTCATCGGCCAAAGCCGATGCGATGCGTTGCGAACCTCCGACGACCCGGTCCTGTTGCGCGCCGCCCGCGGTGTTGATCAATGCCTCCAGCCCGCCCGCCGCGCCGACGTAGAAGCAGGCCCACAGTGCGGACAGGTCCTCCGGTTCCGCGGAGAACACCGCCTCGGTGATCAGCCGGAAAAAGGATCGGCCACCGGAGGTGTAGACGTTGCGCCGAAGCCAGGTGGCGAACGTCTGGCCGTCCAGATGTTCGGCTTGCCCGGCCAGCCACGGCTCCCGCGCCGCGACCTGGCGTGCGAGGCGGTCGAGTCGCCACTGGGCCAGTGCGACATCGGCCAGCGCCACCGGGTTCAGTCGTGGAACGCGACCGGTGTACACCGATCGGGCCGTACCGATTTCGGCGATATGCCGACCTTCGGTGTGCGTGGGGAAGGTGGCCAGGCCGAGTTCGCCGATCAGCGCGAGCACCTGATCCTGTCCCGGTCCAACCCATTGTCCGCCTACCTCGATCGCGGCGCCCCCCGGCAGTGCGGCATTGAGCAGCCGCCCACCGACGCGGTCCCGCGCTTCCAGCACCACTACCGCACGCCCGGCCTCGACCAGGTCGCGCGCGGCCACCAACCCCGCAAGCCCGGCACCCACCACCGCTACGTCCACGGACTTCTGCATCACTACCTGCCTTCATACACAGCGTATCTTAAATACACACTGTATGTGATATCCATAGCGTATGGAATCTGTTCGGGAAAAGTACGCGGAGAGCACCCGTCAAACGCTGTTCGACACCGCGCTGCGCCTGTTCGCCGAACGTGACTATGCGGACCTCTCGGCGGAGGAACTGGTGCGGGCGGCCGGCCTGACGCGCGGCGCGCTCTACCACCACTTCGATGGCAAGCGCGGCCTGTTCGAAGCGGTCATGAGTGAACTGGAAGGCCGAGCGGCACAGCGGATCCGCGAAGCAACCGCGACCAGCTCGGACCCATTCGAACGCGCCGATCGCGGAGTAGCGGAATTCCTGAACATCTGCGCCGAACACGACTACCGCCAGATCGTGCTGTTGCAGGGCCCGCTCGCACTGGGCTGGCAGCGCTGGCGCGAACTGGATCAACAGCACCTCGGCGGACTGGTCGTCGATGCCGTACGAGCTCTACTCGACGCCGAACTCATCCGGCCACACCCCGCCGAGCTGGTCGCCAGCGCGTTCTACGGCGCCCTGACCGAGCTGTCGCTGACCATCGCCGACACCGATCACGCTGACCGAACTCGCGCACAGGCAACCCGTCTCATACAAGACCTCCTCGGCGGACTGGCGACGGGGGCGGCCGGAACCGTCACTTCTGCCCGATAGCCGGACCGCGAAGGTCCACCCGAGCTGGGCTCAGCGAGTATCGTGCAGGGGTTCATCCCGCCCGTCTGCCGTCCCAGCCACGACGACACGGCCGCCTTCGCATCGATTTCTCCGGCCACCGGTGTGCCATCGGCGAACTCTTGGACATCCATCGGCGAACTCTTGGACATGGCGCTCGAAGACATCCCACGGGAAGTTCGGGCCGACGTCTGTGTGGGTGCCGATCCCGTGAGGTTTCTGCCCTGTTCCTATGATCGAGTCTGGATGGTTGCCGTTCCTCTTGCGTTACAGGGTCATTCGACATGGCGATGACAGTCGAGAGCTATTCCGGGATCGTCGCGCGAATCAATCACGCGGCGTTGCATCCCGCTGACTGGTCGCAGGCAGTGCACGATATCGTCACGGCATTGCGCGCCCACCGGGGCGTTTTGGTCGTATCCGACGCGGGTTGCCGGCGGATGACTGCTTCTTCCATCGGGGCGGACGATCTGCGCCGCAGTTATAACGCCGGGTTCTGGCGTATCGATCCGATCGCGAGTGTGCACCCGCCGGTGTCATCATGACGTGTGACGAGTTGCTGGAGCCGGATTATTTGCGCCGGCATCCATTCTTCAGGGAGTGGATGTGTCCACATCGGCTCGGCAACGGGATGCTGGCGCTGCTCACCAGCGGCGCCAGGACGTCGTGGATCGGGCTGTATCCCGATTCCGGCCATGACCTCGACCGACCACAGGCGACGTCGGCAATGCGCCTGCTGCTTCCGCATCTGCGGCAGGCACTGACCGTGCAGTCTCGTTTGGCGGATGCCCGGAGCGAGCGCGACCGGGCCACCGCCGTCCTCGACCTGCAGGGGCACGGGCTGGTGATCGTGGCGAGTTGCGGTGCTGTCAGCTACGCGAACCCCGCGGCATTGTCGATCCCGGCCTCCGGGGATGGTCTCGGTATCGGACGCCGCGGCCACCTGGAATCATCGGACAGCCGAGCTGCGGCCGAGCTGCGCGCGATGATCGATTCGGCGGTGCAAAAGCACGGCCAGTATGCCGGGGGCGCACGCTCATTCCGCGGCACAGCGGCGGCGGCTCGTACGCACTGCGGGTGCTGCCGCTGGACCCCGCCCTCGGTCGCCGGGGCGAGCGTCCGCCGGCGGCCCTGGTCGTCATCGTCGATCCGGATCGAAAAACACCGGGAGGGCCGAAGGCGCCGCGGCAACTGTACGGGTTGACCGCCGCCGAAGCGCGCGTCGCCGCGGCGACACTACGCGGCGAAGGTCTGCGTCCGATCGCAGAGGAACTTGCGGTTTCGGTGAACACCGCGCGCACACACCTGCAACACGTCTTCCATAAGACGGGCACCCATAGGCAGGTCGAATTGGTTCGGGTGCTGACCACCGTGCTGGCCGGTGACGGGTCAGCTCGAAGGAACAGCGGCTCAGGGTATGTGCGGCACCACCCCCGCTGTTGTTCCCGAATCGAGCCCGGCAGAGTCGGCGGGGGGGCGTCGACAACGTCGATCGACTTGTGGAAACGCGGGGAAACAAGCTACCTCTCGGAGGCTAGCGGCTACGTCGCTGCATCGCCGCAGTGCTGCCGGCGCGGGCGAAGAGAGCACCCGGGCCGAGATGGACGTCACCTGCTGCCCGGCTCAGGGCGAATGCTGCCCGGCTCAGGGCGAAACGGGTTTGCCGGGGCACAGCTCCATGTAGGGGATATCGGGCGAGATCCAGTCGTTCCACTGCTCACGGCTCGGATTCGAGGCCAGTTTGTTGCATAGCGCGTCCGCCCAGGCGGCAGGCGCCGGGACCTGCCAGATACCGCCGCCGATAAATGGCGGGTTGCCGTCGAGGGACACTTCGGAGGCCGCGACGAAGACGCGACGGCCGTCGTGGCTGAATCTGATGTCGGCGGTTCTGCCAGCTGCTGTGGTGTCGACGGGCTCGCCGATTTGGCGTCCCGAGGTGGTATCCCAGAACCGCAGCGTGTTGTCCTCGCAGGGCAAGAACTCGTGGGCGCAAATCGAGACCAGATAGCGACCGTCGGGACTGTAGGCGATGTCTACGTCCTGCTGGTTGGGGCCTTGCATCGGCGGGCCGACGGCCTCGCCGCTCTCGGCGTCCCATTCCTGAATTATCGTCCGGCTCGCTGCGGCGATGCGCCTGCCATCTGGGCTGAGCGTCATGGTCGAGAAGTTGTAAAAGGAATCGGGGCCGCCGATTGTGCCGATCGATTGTCTCGTTGTGGTGTCCCAGATCCGGATCGAGTCCGTGCTGCGGGAATACAGACGATGGCCGTCCTCGCTGAAGGTAACCCATTCGACGCGATTTTCGTGACCGGTCATCGGCGCGCCGATCTGCCGACCGTTGCGCCAGTCCCAGAGCCGGACCGTCTTGTCGTCGCTTGCGGTTGCAACTGTCTGCCCATCGTGGCTGAATGCCACGTTGTTCATGTCGTCGTCCCCGGTGATGGGGTCGCCGTGCGGCCGTCCGTTCGAGGTGTCCACCACGCGTATGTCTTTGCCGGCCGCGACCGCGAGCCAGCGGTGGTCCGGGCTGAAGTCGAAAGCGCTGGCTCCTCTGAGTGCCTCGGAAACAATGGCTTGGCCGACCGGTGCGCCGGTATCGGCGTCGAACCGTCGGAATGTGTCGTCGTTGAACACGAGGACTCGCGGGCCATCGGTTGTGCTGTCCAGCCCATAAGGTGGCAGAGCCACCTTGCTGCCACCCATCTGTGTGACCAGTGCGGAATCGGGATCGGCGTTCGATATCTGGACGGTGTCGCCGGATACCGAAACGATCTGATCTCCTTGCCGGGTGAAAGCGACGTCCCACACCGGTTCCTGGAACCTGAGCGGATTGCCGATCGGCTGACCGGTGTGCGCATCCCACAGTCGCACGGTCTTGTCGCTGCCACCGGTGGCGATCCGGCCGTTGTCCGGGCTGAATGCCACTGAAGTAATTGATCCGTAGTTTCCGAAGACCGGCGTGCCGATCGCCTCACCGGTATCAGCGTTCCACAGCCGTAGCGGCGACCCGGCACTGAGGAATGTACCCAGGCCCACGGTATTGCCGCCAGCGGCAACGATGTGGCCGTCAGGGCTGAATGCGACACTGAAGTTTGCGTCTCCTTCGCGCATACGCGGGTCGCCGCCCAGCAACGGTTCACCGAGTCGCAACCCGTTATTCGCGTCCCACAGCCGGACGGTGTTGTCCACACCGGCCGACGCCAGGCGCCGCCCGTCCGGGCTGAAGGCCAGAGCGGACACCAACCCCTCATGTCCCGTCAGCGGACTCCCGATCTGCCGCCCGGTCTCGGCATCCCACAACCGCAAAGTGTCCGCACTATCTACCGTGGCGACACGGTGCCCATCCGAACTGACCGCCGCTTCAGCGATGTAGTCCACGATGCCCGCCATCGGCTGACCGATGGGTTGGCGGGTGGCGGAATCCCAGATACGGATCGTGTCGTCGTCGTTGACCATCGCGACGAATCGCCCGTCCAGACTCAGCCCTTTGGCGTAGGTGGTCTCGGGATCCGCGAACGGCTCTCCGATCGGCTGCCCGGTCTCGGTGTCGAGCAGCTGAATTCCCGACGGGGTGAACGTTGCGATTCGCCGACCGTCGGCACTGAGGAGACCACCGCGGGGCAGATCGACGATCTTCCACAGTCTCGCCTTGTTGCTCAACGCGGTGACCAGCGCGCCGATGTTCGGGTTCGCCGAGATATGCTGCGCCGCCAGCAGTTTGTCGATGGCCTGCAGTTCACTGCCGGGCTGGCCGCCCGCGAGCATCGCCTGTCCTTGAGAGGTCAATCGTTCGGCGAGTGCCTCACGGCTGCGGTCGTCGGCCTCCCGGCGTTTCACGTTGGCGTCGTTGCGAGCGACGACCGCCAGCACGAAGCCGATCACCGCGACCAAGGCCACCACCAGTGTCAGGGCGAGTACGGCACGCAGAACTCTCGTCCGTTTGCGCAGCACGGCCGCGTGTGCTTGAGCCTCGTCTCGACGTTGCTGCGCGTTCCGCAATTCGGCCTCTCGGCGCTGCCTCTCGGCCTCCGCTTCGGCGTTCTCGCGCTCCCGCGAAGCCTGCAGAAATTCCGACGTGTGACGAACCCGATTCCCGAACACCGGGGAGTTCGCCAATTGCGTCGCCGCTGCGAGTCGCACGCCTTCGATCAGCCACTCCGGGCTGCGCCCGCTGCGTTCCCAGTCCGCGGCCGCGCGCTCGAGGTTGTCCGCCGCCTTCAGGTTTTCCGCCTGTTCCTGCAGCCACCGTGCTAGCGGGCCCCATTGCCGGAACAGGCTTTCCAGCGCAACCTCGATCACCGTCTCGCCGCCCCGCTCATCCTTGACGAGCAGTCGCCGAGCGACCATGGCATTGATCAGGTCGTGGCTGGCTGGCGGAAGCTCACTCCAGCGCGCGACTCGGCGCGAGGGCTGGTCGGTGTTCGGATCGACGGTGGCAAGCCACGGAATGAACGCTGCGCGCAACGAGTCGAGTTGCTGCGCTCGCAGGTCTGGATCCGTGGCGAGCAATGTATCGATTTCGGCGTGGACAATGTGCTGCATGCCTCCCATCGCCTGGTAGTTGGCGAGGGTGAGTTGCCCGGTGCTGCCGTAGTCGAGGAACAGGCGCGAGAGCGTCAGCGCGAGCAGCGGCAGGCTGTCGGCACCACCGGTGGCGTCGGTCAGCAGCCGGGCGACGAGTGCGGGGTCGAGACTCAGGCGCAGGCCCGCCGTGGTCGCGCGAGCGGCCGGTCCGGTGATCACCTCTTTGAATTCGGTGACCGGCATCGGCTTCAAATCACCGAATTCCCTGGCATGCACGCCGAGCAATTCCGGCGCGGTCTGCAGCGCCTCATAGCGGTCGGCCCGGATGGTCACCACCGCGATCATCGGCAATTCGGCGGCCGACTGCAGCAAACCGCCGAGCAGCCTGAGGAATCGGGCTGCCTCCGGCCCGGCGTCGGCGGTGAACAGTTCCTCGGCCTGATCGATCGGCAGAACCAAGGTCGGCGCCACACCTGGGCCGACCGAATGACGCTGGGCCTCGCGCAGCCAATTCGTCAGCTGGCCGGTGTCGTCGGCCAGGCAGGCGGCTTTGATGGCACCGAGCGATGGACCGGTCGGTCCGGCACGGGATCTGAGCTGCTGAATGGCGCGAGCCAGGCCTCGATCGCCGGTCACGGGAGCGCGTTCGGGGCGGACAATGTCGCACACCAGGAAGTTCTCGCGGTCACGACGCAGCCTGGGAAGGAGCCCGGCGCGCAGGAATGACGACTTCCCGACGCCCGATGGGCCGAGCACCACGAACAAACCTTCGACACCCGTCGTTCGCATGCCGCGCAGCGCGTCCAGGCCGCGCAGGATTTGTGGGTCGCGGCCGAAGAAGATGGCCGCGTCGGCATCCTCCATCGATTGCCAGCCCCGGTATGGGGCGCGCCCGCAGTCGCCCGGCGGTGGCCACGGAAAATGTTCGGCACCGATTCCGGCGTCGCGTAGACCGCGAAGCAATCTGTGTAAGCCGTCGCTGGCGAAGACGACCGGTGTGTCGCCGTTCTCGGGCGCGACCGTGGTGACCGGGCTGTGGCCGTCGGGGAACAGATCGCAGAACTGCCAATCTCGCGCTTTCTCGCCGCGACCGCTTGGGTCGAGTCGAGCGCAGAAGATCCGTTTGTTGAGGGATTCCGCGTACCGGAATTCGGCGAGGCACTCGGCCGACTGTTCCCATTCCGGAGAAATCAGGCAGATGACAGCTTCGCAGCGGTCCACCGCACGGACGAGTTCGGATTTCCAGCGGTTCCCTGGCGCAATACCCGTTCGAGGATCGACATCGAGAAAGATATCCCCGCTCAGACTCGGTTCGTTCTCGGTAAGCCACCGGGTGACGGCCACCGCGGACACCCGGTCCCGGCTGGAATAGCTCAAGAACACCCGATACATAGGTGAATACTGTCGTGGATAGCGGCAGTTGGCGCGAGTAGTGGACTACTCGTTCTGCGTCGAACACGACAGCCGGATCGGCTGGTTCCGCGTTGTCCGAGTCACGCCGTATCCGGGTGCGGCAGCGGTGGTCCGTACCAGTGGCAGACCAGTAGGGCGAGTTCGACGTCGAATCTGTCTTCCGCGATCGGCCTGCCGCGCCGCGACACTGCCCGTGCGACCCGGTACTTCACCGAGTTGGAGTGCATTTCGAGTTCTGCGGCGGCTGCTTTGTAGCTCGATCCGGTGCGCAGAAATACCCGTAGCGTCTCGCGTAGCCGTTCGTCGTTGTCGTTGGCGGCGGCCAGATCGCCGAGCACCTCGCCGACCCATTCCCAGACTTCCGTGATCCGGTCACCGAGTAGGGCCGCTACCGACAACCCGGGGTCTTCGGCCGCGATGATTCGCGGTTCGGCGGTTCCGCGCGCCAGGGCGACCGAGCGTGCGTCTCGGGCCAGGCGATGAGACCGCCGGAATCCCGGAGTTCCGGCGGCCACCGTACCGATCGCTACCGATGGCGCATCGGCTTGTGCGGCCGCGAAACGACGGACCCTGGCCGCGGCGCCGGGTTGCGCCGAACGATACGGCAGCCACGCCCAGGCGCTCATCTGATCCTCCGCGATGAAAAGTGGGGCCGCGGCAGTTCCCGCCGCCTCCGCCGACTTGCGGACGAATCGTCTCAGCTCGGCCAGTTCGTCACCGTGCGCGCCGGTGTCGGGGTACCAGACGATAAGCGCCAAATGGTGCCAATGGAGCGGATAGCGGATCTGGTCGATCGTGCTGTCGATATCGACGACTTTTTTGCCCGCCAGCAGTTCGCGTACACGTAGCGCGCGGACACTGTTGCGGGTTTCCAACCACTGCTCGCGCTCTGCTTCGTAGATGGCGACGACCTGCTGGATAACGTGGTCGAGATATTGAAACAGCCGGGTGGTGATCGCCTGTCCGGCGAGGAATTGTTCGACCGGCGTGATATCCGCGGCCTGCAGTTCGGCGAAAACCAGTTCGGTGAACCGCCGCTGGCCGAGGTGATATGCCCTGACCAGGGCATTGAGCGGGACGCCGTGCTGGGCCAAACGCCGGGTGTATTCGATTGCCGCGGAAGGTAGATGAATTCGCGCTGCCGGGATGTCGTGCCGCAGCGCGTGCAGCAGAGTGTCGAGATTGCCCTGCACGCTGGAACCGAGCAGGTCGACGGTGTGCACATCCGCACGCAGCTCGGGTACTTCTTCCTCTAGTCCACGGTGGATACTCGCGCTGATATCCGTCACCCGCTCGTTCATGCGGGCGGCGATCCTCGCGACACAGCGGCCCACCTCACCGTCGCGACGAAAAGTCGTCACCACCTGATGATAGTTACACCCGGGACCGTGGTGGCGAGACGTGCGGTCGATGCTGTCTTCCGGGGACAAAGTGCGCGACGAATTCAGTCGATGCGCGACGGTGTGGATCCACCGCCCGATTTCTACAGTTTTCAACGATCCGTGTACGCCGATGCTTAGGACATCGCATGACACTTTCGACCCTCCCGGACCGTCGCGCCGAGGTCGCGCCGCAGGCGGTCGCCCTTGCCGACGACAGCAGCGAACTGAACAACCGCGAATTGCTGGCGACCGTGCAGCGTGCCGCGGCCTGCCTGCGCGCCGCGGGCGTCGCGACCGGCGACGTGGTCGCGATCATGCTCCCTGCCACCGTCGACCTCGTGGTGTCGCTGTTCGCCACGTGGCGCGTGGGTGCCACAGCGACCCTGATCGACCCGTCCCTGACCGACCGAGAGGCCGGCTACCAGATAGCTGACGTGGGCTCCAAGGTCCTCATCGTCGCCACGCACCCTCCGGCCATCTCCTCTCCGGTCCGGGTCGTCACGCCCGCCTGGGAGTTCAGCGCGGCAGCACCCGACACCGCCGACGTGGCACGGCCCGGCATGGCCGGACCGGCGCTTATCACCTACATCGGCACCGGCAACCGAGCGATATTGGACCACAGGAACCTCGAGGCGATGTGCCAGTTGGTGATCAAGGTATTCGCGCTGACCGATGCCGACCACAGCCTGTCGGCCCTGCCGATGTGGCAGGTAAGCGGGCTCATGCTCGGCGCCTTGTCGCCGTTGATTGCCGGGGGGCGCGCCACTATGGCGGGCCCGCTCAGCCCGGAGGGGTTCTCGGACCGGATAGAACACAGCCGGCCGACCTACCTCTCCGCGGTCCCGAAAAATTACGCAGCGCTGTCCGATCTACCCGGCCACATGCGGACGAACAACTCGTCGGTGCGATTCGCAATCTGCTGCGTGGAACACGCGGGAATCGAACTCAAAACCAAGTTCGAACACCGCTGTGGAATACCACTCATCAACGGATACGGGCTGAGCACGGTCATTGCCCGAGCACACGAAATCCGTGCATTGGTGACGAACTAGACGGTATTCCGCATCCAGGCTCTTCGATCTCGCGTTCAGATCGTTCAGCGGATCGGCAGATCAGCTACGGTCGACCAGAACGTCCCAGCCGGATTCGACCGAGCGTCTGCATTGCTCCGGATCGTCGCCCGCGGCGACGAAGAGTGCGGTGAGCATCGGCATGCCGTACGCGAGGGTCTCGCGCGGCAGCGGTCCCGAGGTGACCAGAGTGGCGAGGCCGTGACCGACGGTCCATGCCTGTGTCGCCAACTCCAGCGGGTTGACGTCGCTGCGGAAGCGGCCTTCCGCCTTCGCTCGCTCCACCGCGTGCACCAAGCGGTGCAGCGTCTCGTCGGCGGCCGCGGCGTCCTCGAGTTCGAAGTTCGCGTCGAACATGACGCGATAGAGATCCGGGTTCTCCAGCGCGTTGCGCAGGTAGGCGGCACCGAGCGCGACCTGGTCTCGGACCGGGTCCGCGGTCGTCTCGACCATGGCGAGTTTCGCGGCCAAGCGGGTGAATCCCTCCTGCCGCAATGCTTTCCACAACCCATCCACGCCGTCGAAGTAGGTGTAGACGGCCATGGTCGACACGTCGGTGCCCGCGACCAAGGCGCGCAACGTCACCGGCTCGCGCATCCGGAGCATGTGCGCGGCTCGTTCGATCAGCATCGACCGGATGCGGGGATTCTTGGTGCGGGCCATGGTGGAACGTAACATAGCATTGTTATGGTTTTTGCTCCGAGTGCCGCACCGCGGAACGAGACGAGCGAAGGAGTGGGCCATGGCCGTGAAACTGATCAATCCCGAGGCATTGCCGAAACCGGAGGTGTACCGCCAGCTCTCGATTGCCGAGGGATCGAAGTTGGTGTTCGTGGCGGGCCAGGTGGCCCGCGACGCGAACGGCGAAAAGGTGGGCGAGGGCGACTTCGCCGCTCAGGTCGAGCAGGCGTATCTCAATGTGGCCGCGGCCCTGGCCGAGGTCGGTGGTTCCTGGGACGACATCGCCAAGCTGACCATCTATGTCGTCGACTGGACGCCGGACAAGATGCCGCTGCTGGGCGAGGGTGTCGGGCGCGCCGCCGCGAAACTCGGGATCGACCCGGTCAAGCCGATTACGCTGCTCGGCGTCTCGGCCCTGGGTGAGCCGGACATCATGGTGGAAGTCGAGGCGACGGCGGTGCTGGACTAGGTGGCGTTGTTCTCGTGCCTGCCAGCTGCCTCGTGATAGGCGGCCGTCAATTCCGCGAGCACTCCATCGGCAGGCATCGACACTCCCGCTAGCCACTGTTTTGAAAGTGGGTTGTTGACGGCGTCGCTGCGCGGCGGCCTCAACAGCCTGGTTGTGATCGAGATCCTCTGCTCGCGTTGGCAT
>NZ_JBFAYO010000043.1:0-48683 GCF_040681325.1 Nocardia sp. NPDC051787 | reverse complement strand
CACCGAACGAGGTAGAGTCCGAATGGTTCGAACGGAACAAGGCAGCTTGAGGAAACCAAAAACTCGCTGTCCGAAAGCTTTCCGGCTCCTCACTGACAGGCGTTCGGACTTACTCGTCTAGTTGTTGTGGGTCATGACGTTGTAGTCACCGCTTCGGTTTGAGGCGGGTGAGTTGTTAGGGTGGCGGCGTGAGTTCTCCGGAGGCGTCCAGACGGTAGCCGCTCGGCCTGTGTGCCGGGCGGCGTTGTGAGTGTGGTTCCCGCGGGTCGCCTAGCGACCGGTGGTGTTTGGGTATCTCGCAACGCCGGATGATGTCGCTTCTTACTGTCGGGTGATGGATCGCTCGATTCTGCAACCATCTCGGGTGTCGTCGTTGTGACGGTGGCGCCCTTGTTTCCGGGGAGTTTTCTCTTATGCCCGTTGTGGTATTCGTGCTGGCTGTTGCGGTGTTCGCGCAGGGCACGTCCGAATTCATGGTGTCGGGATTGCTGGAGCAGATTCCGGGCGATGTTGGTGTTTCGCTCGGTACTGCAGGTTTGCTGACCTCGCTGTTCGCGGCCGGCATGGTGTTGGGTGCGCCGGTGATGGCGATGGCGGCGGGCCGGTTGCCGGTCAGGTATTCGGTAGCTGCGTTCTTGGGGTTGTTCTGTGCCGCTCATGTCGTTGGCGCTGTCGCGACCGGGTTCGGGGTGTTGCTTGTGACTCGCGTGGTCGCGGCGGTCGCCAATGCCGGGTTCTTGGCGATCGTATTGGCCGCGCTGCCGAGGTTGGTCGGCCCGGCGGTAATCGGTCGTGCGACTTCTGTGGTGGTGTCCGGGGTGACGGTCGCGTGCATCGCCGGTGTTCCCGCAGGCACCCTGCTGGGGCAGGTGTGGGGATGGCGTTCGACGTTCTGGGCCGTTGCCGTTATCAGCGCAGCAGTGCTCGTGCCGGTGTGGGTGATGCTCGGTCGCGACGTGCGTGACGGTGATCAGCCGGACGGGCAAGCACCGTCGATGCGGCGTGAATGGTCGGTGGTGCGCCAGCGGCCAGTTCAGGTCGCCGTCGTGGCCGGAGTCCTGGTCAACGCCGCCACATTCGCCGGGTTCACCTACCTCGGCACAATCACGGTCGGCGCCTCCGGAGGTGCCCGGTGGGTTCCGCTCGTGCTGGCCTTGTTCGGTATCGGATCGTTCGCCGGTGTCACGCTCACCGGCCGCTACAGCGACAGCCATCGCCGAAGGATCATCACAGCCGGAACGGTTGTGTTCGTAGGGGTCTGGCTTCTGGCCGCGCTGACCGCGCACACGCTGATCGCGGTGATGGTCATGTCGGTGGTGGCCGGTGCGGTCGCGTTTGGTGTCGGGTCGACGTTGATCGCGACGATTGTGCAGACCGCCGCGCCGACCGCACCGCGCATCGCTGGCGCCTTGGCGACCACCGCCTTCAACATAGGGGCGGTTCTCGGGCCAGTCACCGCCGGTCTGGCCGTCGATTACACCGATCACCCTGCCACGGCGTGGTGGTGCAGCGCCGTCTTCACGACCGCTGCGGTAGGCGTAGTTATGACGGGGCACCGTCGGCGCATCGCGAGCCCGGTCGAGCAGATGCGCGCCGATGCACGCTAACGCACCGCTGTCGGTGGAAGGTCGGCGGCGATTGGTCGAGCGATGCCGGGCTCGCCCAATCGCTCACGTCGCCGCCGAGATGGGTATCTCTCGCCAGTGTGCGAGCAAGTGGGTCAACCGATTTCGCAGGTATGGGGAGCTCGGTTTGCTCGATCGGTCGTCGGTGCCGCAGCGCCAGCCCACCGCGATCACCGCACAGGCCATCGTTCGAATCGAGCAGTTGCGGCGGGAACGCAAATGGTCCGCGCAGCGCATCTCCACCGAACTCGCCGCCGAGGGGTTGTCGGTGTCGGTGTCGGTGCGTACCGTCAGCCGGCACTTGGCCCGGCTCGGGCTGAACCGGCGCCGATTCCTCGATCCCAACGGTGAATCCAACCGGCAGCCACGCCGCATCATCGCTCGTCGACCAGGACACATGGTCCACGTGGACATCAAGAAGGTGGGCCGCATCCCCGATGGCGGCGGCTGGCGAACCCACGGCAGAGGATCCGATCACGCCAAAGCGGTTGCCCGCACCAAAACCCGCGGCAGCCGCCTCGGGTACGTGTTCCTGCACACCGCGGTCGACGGCTTCTCACGTTTGGCCTACACCGAAGCGCTACCCGATGAGAAAGCCGCCACCGCTATCGGGTTCGTATTCCGGGCCAGAGCGTTCTTCGCCGCGCACGGCATCGACCGGATCGACCGGATCGTCACGGACAACGGATCATGTTACCGGGCACGAGATTTCGCGAAGGTGCTCCTCGGCGCCCGGCATCAGCGAATCACTCCTTACACGCCTCGCCACAACGGCAAGGTCGAGCGCTACAACAGGATCCTGGCCGAGGAATTTCTCTACGCCCGCCAATGGACCAGCGAAACCCACCGCACCCAGGCACTCGGGATCTGGAACATCCACTACAACTACCATCGACCACATTCGGCCGCCGAAAACCGGCCACCAGCCAGCCGCCTCCCGACCGGCGTCACCAACGTCACGGCCTCCTACACCTAGTCCATGATCCACACGCCGCCCCGGCACGCCCCTATCCGGTGGACGAGGCGCACTGGATCACGCAGGAGCACATCGACTGTGACGCGATTTCCTGCGCCGCGAAGAGCGCCGCGATCCGCGTGCTGACCGAGGCCGGACGCATGAAGCCTGCGAGGGACGTCTGATGATCGCCGTAGCAACAGCAGAAACGCGGGCCCGCTGGGAGATCACCATTGCCGACTGCACCTCGACCCCAGCCGTCGAAGGTATGGAGCATGCCCGCTACATCCTGACCGCGCACTCCGGCCACGGTGAATGCGAGCAGTACATGACTGCTCTCGCCTACGGGTCGGTGGTGTGCGCATGACCGACGACCACCACCTGGGTTTCCTGCAATCCGACGACGGCACATGGTCTGTCGTCGGCCCGGACGGATGGCCGGTCGAAATCCGCTCCTACGGCACCGTGACCACCGGCGACGGACGGGCGATCACAGCCGGGCCCCTCGCGGCCTGATCCGAAGCCCACCTAGGCCACCCGCGAACGGTGACAACGGGAAGCGACAGACGGAGAATCCATCCGAGACGCAGCTGCACGACATCCTCGCGGACATGAACCTGAGCGTGCCGTTCGTGATCGTCGACCGGTTCGACAGCCCCCAACCCGGCGACTACTACATCCAGGTTCACCTCGACGAACAAGTGGATCCGAATCAAAGGCACGGCTATATCGTCGAATTCCGGGACGGCGGACCAGATGCCCATTTTCGCGCCACCATCAGCGACGACACGCCATGTGACAGCGTGTTCTCGCCCGCATTCGACACCGTGGTGAATGCCGTCCAGGACTGGGCATTCCGGCGCGAAGGCTGGCGAACAGCGCTGGCCTGGGAACAGCTCGAGTTCGACGGTTGACCAGGCTCATCTCGACACCTACGAACTCGCCGACCCCAGAACAAGCAAACCTGGTGGCGAGATCGACCGACCCGCGTTCGCACGGCACTCGACAACGTCAACGCACCCAGCTGACCCGCCGCCGAAACAACTTGCTCCGCATGTCTTCCGCCTGAAACGACGGCCAGATTTGGTGAGTGGCGTTGCCCTGGCAGTGCAACGCCACTCAGCTGTGGGCCGGGCCCCGT
The DNA here is from genome assembly GCF_040681325.1 of Nocardia sp. NPDC051787. Taxonomy (NCBI): domain Bacteria; kingdom Bacillati; phylum Actinomycetota; class Actinomycetes; order Mycobacteriales; family Nocardiaceae; genus Nocardia; species Nocardia sp. NPDC051787. The sequence goes on along the minus strand of NZ_JBFAYO010000043.1, from coordinate 44,962 downwards.
GATCGGAACGAGTCAGTTGTCCGTCGACCTGACCGCATAGACCTCGTGCAGTTCGGTTCCGGCCAGGCTCGGGTCCTGCCGCGTTCGCGCGAGCAGCCCGTGCCGGCGCAACAGTTCGCAGAACTGTGCGAGACGGCCGTCCCGGTCGTGGACCTCGGCGACGACGGCGCGAATTCGTGGCCAGTCCGCTTCGGCAATACCACGCAGCACGTCCAATTCCGCCCGCTCGACATCGACCTTGAGCAATCCGATCTCGCCCGTCGGACCGTGCTCGTCCAATATCGCCGAAACAGTGGTGATCTCGACGTCCATTTGCTCACCCTCGTGCAGGCCGTCGGTGATGAGCGCGATCGCCTCGTCGTTCAGGCCGCTGTTGCGCAGATAGATCGCGGTGGCCTCGTCGTCGGCTTCGCGGTCGGCGTACAGACCCGAATTCGCCGACGCCCGCGGGTACCAGGTGAACGGCGCGAGCCCTGGCGCCGCTCCGACGGCAACCTGCAGCGGTACGCCATCAGAGACATAGGCGCCCATATTGCGCTCCAGGCAATCGAACGTCATCGGAGCCGGCTCGGCGGCGATCACCCGAACGCCAGGACAGGTGTCGGCGAACATCATCGCGCTCAGTCCGATATTCGCGCCGATATCTAGTGCGACATCCCCGGGTCGCAACCGCGCGGCGGCACGCCGATAGAACCCGTCCGTCGACATCTCGCCCCACAGCATCCGCGCCTCGGCCGGACTCGTGCAGGCTACCGTCCTGCCGTCGTCGAGCCGGAGTTGCTGGAATTGCTGGAGAGTCGTCAGCATTCGTTCATAAACCTTTCGAGGACGGGGCCAATGACGGCCAGTGCGTACGGGTGGGTCAACTCGAGATGACGTGCTTCGACGACCGTGTTGTGCAGGTCGCCGGTAATGAACGGTCGCCACGTCTGCACGACGGCGTCGTGGTCGGCGCGGTCTTTTCCTGCGGTGAAGAAGACCAGGTCTCCGTCGAAGATTTCCGGCCGGTAGTCCTGGACGATGCCGCTCGCGGTTTCGAAGCTCTCCATGACCCGATCGGCCTGGTCGGCGGTGAACATCCCGGTCGCGGTCACCTGATCGCGGATGACGGCCCACGCCTGCTCGTTGGTGTCGACTGTCACGTCGGCGCCGAGGTCGAACAGCTCGCGCCACCCGCCGAGCAGGTCTGCCATCAGTTCGCCCGGCGCTGCCTCGTCCGCGGTGGTGCTCATCGCCGCGGCCAGGGCCTCCGGTGCGCCGACGGCGCTGTCCATCATGGCCAGCGTGCCGACCTGCTCACCATCGCGCTGGAGCCGCACCGCGATGGCGTGTGCGATCGTACCGCCCAATGACCAGCCGAGCAGGTGGTACGGCCCGGTGGGTTGTACTCGGCGAATCTCCGCCACATAGCGTTCCGCCAGTTCGGCTACGGATCGCGCACGGGGTTCGCCCGCCACCACGTGGGGATCCTGCAAACCGTAGATCGGCCGATCCTTGTGCAGGTGTTCGACCAGTCCGCCGTAGAACCAGGCCAGACCGCCCGCGGGGTGCACGGCGAATACCGCGCGCCTCGGTCCGTTCGCACGCAACGGAAGCAACACTTGCAGACCGGAGCCGCCCTCCGCGCCGTCCGCTCGGCTCGCGAGCGCCATCGGCGTCGCGTCGTCGAACATCCACGGCAACGCGATCGTCACGCCGCGGGCGCGCAACTCGGTCACCACCATCGTCGCCAGCAGCGAATTGCCACCCAGGTCGAAGAATCCATCCGACGCTCCGACCCGCTGGATTCCCAGAACCTGCGCATAAACGTCGCAGATCGCTTTCTCCGTATGGGTCCGCGGCGCGGTGAACACGCTCGCCGATTCGTCGAAATCGGGCGCGGGCAGTCCTTTCCGGTCGAGCTTGCCGTTGACCGTCAACGGCAGCTCGGGCAACACCATGATCGCCGACGGCACCATGTAGCTCGTCAGGACCTGAGCGGCGGCTACCCGGACCTCGCCCGGATCGATCCGCTGTCCTTCGGCGCCCACGACGTATCCGATCAGCTGATCCACGCCGCGGTCGTGACGATGCACCGCGGCCGCGGCCTGGGCGACGTGCGGGTGGCGCAGCAGCGCCGACTCCACCTCACCCAGCTCGATCCGGAAGCCGCGCAACTGTACCTGTGCGTCGGCGCGGCCCACGTACAGCAACTCCAGTCCGTTCGCGGACTTGCGCCACCGGCCGACATCTCCCGATCTATACAACCGGGTGCCGCGCGGATCGAACGGGTTCGCCACGAAGCGTCCCGCGGTCGGCGCGGGAGCTCCGAGATAACCCCGCGAGAGTTGCCCACCGGCGACGTAGATCTCGCCGACGGCTCCGATCGGCACCGGCCGCAACCGGTCATCGAGGATGTATACCCGCAACCCCGGCAGCGCAGCCCCGATCCCTGCCGACCCGGCCTGCGTGACCTCCGAGAACGTCACATGCACGGTCGTCTCGGTGATCCCGTACATGTTCACCAAGCGCGGCGATCCTGGCGTGTGCGCGGCGAACCAACTGCTCAATCGCGACGCGTCCAGCGCTTCGCCACCGAAGACGACGTAACGCAAGGCGATAGCACCGGCAGGGCAGCCCGATTCGCGATATCTGCGCTCCGCCTCGGCGAATCCGTAGAACGCCGAAGGAGTCTGACTCAACACCGTCACGCCCTCCCGTGCCACGACCTCCACGAACGCCTCGGGCGACCTGGACGTTTCGTAGTCGACGACGACCACCTTGCCGCCGGTCAGCAACGCACCCCAGATTTCCCAGACCGCGAAATCGAAGGCGTACGAATGGAACATCGTCCACACGTCGTCGGGGCCGACATCGAACCGCTCGGCCGCGTTCGTGAACAACGTGACCGCTTCCCGATGACTGACCGTCACCCCCTTGGGGCGGCCGGTCGAGCCCGAGGTGTAGATCACGTAGGCGACGTTGCCCGCCCGCACACGCGACCCGACCGATGTGGAAACGCCCGCCGTGTCCACGCAGTCCTCGACGAACACCACCGGCGCCGCGTATCCCGGTACCGCCGAGGCGATCTCGGCCGACGTCAATACCGCCGCGGGGCCCGCGTCATCGAGGACGAACCGCAAGCGCTCCGGCGGGTACGCCACATCCAGCGGCAGATATCCCGCACCCGCTCGCAAAACGCCGAGCAGGCCGACGATCAGTTCGATCGAGCGCGGCAGCGCCACGGCCACCAGTGCTTCCGGTCCCACACCGTGCTCGACGAGCCGAGCGGCCACCGCGTCGGCGCGCCGATCCAGCTCCGCGAAGGTCATCCTCGACTGCCCATCGGTCACGGCGACCGCGTCCGGCTGTGCGGCGGCCCTGGCCGCGAACAGCTCCGCGAGCGTCGTCTCCGGGACCGCGACGCCATCGTCGCCGGACGCGTCGAGCAATTCGCGCCGCTGCACCGGACCCACGAGGTCGATATCGCCGATGGCGACCTCCGGGTTCGCGGTCACCTCCTCGAGGACCCGCACGTACGACTGCGCGAACCGGGTCATCGTCTCTGCCACGAAAAGATCGGTGGCATAGGTCAGCCTGCCCGCGATGCCGTCCGGACGACCCTGGTCGCCGAGCCGCTCGACGAGTTTCACGTTCAGGTCGGCCTGCGCCGGCTCGAACCCGTTCTCCACCGGCTCGATGGTGAGCCCCGGCAGCTCCAACGTGGCCTTGCCGAGGTTCTGGACGTCGATCGTCACCTGATACAGCGGAAGATGCGCGGTCGACCGTGGCGGATTCACCGCCTCGACCACCTGCTCGAAGGGCACATCCGCGTGTGCGAACGCGGCCAGGTCCGTTTCGCGGGTGGCGGCGAGCAATTCGGTGAACGACTGCCGCGACGACACCCGCGACCGCAGCACCAGCGTGTTGACGAACATGCCGATCAGATCGTCGAGTTCGCGTTCCCCGCGGCCGGCCACCGGGGTGCCCACCGCGACGTCGTCGACGCCGGCCAACCTGGACAGCAAAACGCTCAACGCGGCGTGCAGGACCATGAACACCGTCGCGTTCGACTGGCGTGCGATCGCGCCGACGCGCGCGTGCACCGCAGCGGGGATGTCGAAATCCACTGTGCTGCCGCGCATGGACGCCGCCGGCGGCCTTGGCATGTCGGTCGGCAACTCGAGCAGCTCGGGCAGCCCGCCGAGGGTGTCCGTCCAGAAGCGCAACTGCTGGGACATGACCGAGTCCGGATCGTGCTCGTCGCCGAGCACTTCGCGCTGCCAGAGAGCGTAGTCCGCGTACTGGACCGGAAGGACCGGCCACAACGGCTGCGTCCCTTGCCTGCTCGCCTGGTAGGCCAGCGCCACGTCCCGCGCGAGCGGCATCATGGACTGTCCGTCGGCGCAGATGTGGTGCACGGCGATGACCAGAACGTGTTCCGTGGCATCGAGTTGGAACAGCTCGATGCGCAGCGGCGGCGCCTGTGTCACGTCGAAGCTCGCCGAGACCGCGGCGACCGCCCGCCGCATGAGCTGTCCTTCGTCGATCCGGACCGCCGTGAGTGCGGGTACGACCTCGTCGGCGCAGACCGTGACCTGATGCGGTGTTCCGTCGGTCATCGGGAACTTGGTCCGCAGCGATTCGTGCCGGTCGACGACCAGTTCGCACGCGCGCTGCAACGCGTCGAGGTCCATTTCGCCTTTCAACCGGATCACCAGCGGGATGTTGTACGCGCCGATGGAAGTGTCCAGCTGATTGAGGAACCACATCCGCTGCTGTGCCAGGGACAAGGGCACCAGCGCGGGCCGAGTGCGTGGCTGCAGCCGCACCCGCGCCCGCCGCTCGGAACTCGCCAGACGCGCGGCGAGCTCGGCGACGGTCGATGCTTCGAACAGGTCCCGGACGCTGATGCGCACGCCGAGCGCCGTACCCAACTGGGCGGTGACCCGCGTCGCCGACAGTGAGTTGCCGCCGAGGTCGAAGAAGTTGTCGGCTGCTCCGACCCGTTCGACGCCCAGAACAGTGGCGAATACGTCCGCGACGCGTCGCTCGGCGTCGGTCCGCGGCGCGATCCACTCCCGGCCCTCGGAGAATTCCGGTGTGGGGAGCGCCAGGCGATCGAGCTTGCCGGTCCGGGTGAGCGGGAGTTCGCCGAGGACCATGCAGGCGTCGGGCACCATGTGCGCGGGCAACCGCAGCCGCGCCGCGCTCCTGACCTCATGCGGATCCACCTCCTCGTCACCGACGAGGTAGCCGACGAGCCGATCGATGCCGCGCTCGTCCTTCCGCAACACGACGACGGCGTGTTCCACTCCCGGATGTCCGGCGAGGACAGCTTCGATTTCACCCAGTTCGATGCGTTGACCACGGATCTTGACTTGGAAATCGCTACGGCCGAGGTATTCCACCGTGTGCTCGGGCGTCCAGCGCGCGAGGTCGCCGGTGCGGTACATGCGCGAGCCCGCTGCACCGAACGGATTCGCCACGAACGCACCCGCCGTCACCGCGGGCCGGTTCACGTACCCGCGGGCCAGTTGCACGCCTGCGAGGTACAACTCCCCCACAACGCCGACCGGCACCGGCCGCAACCACGCGTCCAACACGACGGCCTCGACGCCACCGATCGGACCACCGATCGTCACGACACCACCGGGATGCAGTGGATCACTGATCCCGGCCAGGATCGTCGCTTCGGTCGGCCCGTACCCGTTCAGCAGTTGCCTGCCCGGAGCCCATACGGCGACCGTTTCCGGCGTCACCGCCTCGCCTCCGGCGATCAGCACCTGCAACGATTCCAGTCCTTCGGGCGACATCGTCGCCAGCACGCTCGGTGTGATGAACGCGTGCGAAACCCGCTGCGCCCGAATCAATTCCGCGAACTCGGGGCCGCCGAATACATCCGGCGGCGGCAACACCAGCACAGCACCGTTCGCATGGGCGAGCAGCACCTCGTGAACCACCACGTCGAAGCCTGGAGCGGCCGCTTGCAATACTCGCGAGCCGCTGTCCACGCCGAACCGCGCACGCTGTACGGCGGCGAAATTCGCCAAGCCCGCATGGGTTACCGCGACGCCCTTCGGCGTTCCGGTCGACCCCGAGGTGTAAAGGACGTACGCGGTATCCCGGACGTGCGCAGGCCGTACCCGCTCCCCGTCGGTCACCGCGGCCGACGACCGCGCCGCGATCGACATCTCGGTGTCCGGGTCGTCGAGAACCAGTGGCCGGACCAGGTCCGGCAGCAGTTCCCGGGACGCGTCGACCGTGAGCGCGACCCGCACCTCGGAGTCCGCGACCATGTGCAGGACGCGCTCGGCCGGATTCCGCGGATCGACCGGCAGGAACGCCGCGCCCGCCTTGGTCACCGCCCACATGCCGACCACGAATTCCACCGACCTGGCCATCGCGAGCGCGACCTGATCGCCAGGGCCAACACCCCAGTCGATCAACTGTCGCGCGACACGATTCGACCAGGCGTCCAATTCGGCGTAGGACAGCGTGCGCTCGCCCGAAACCACCGCTGCCGCATCGGGGTTCACGGTCACGCCAGCGGACAGCAGCTCCGCGAGCACGCGCGGTGCCTCGGCAGGACCGCCCGAAGCGGGCACCAGATCACGCCGCTCGCCGACGGACAACAGATCGACCGCACCCAGCCGCGACCGCGGATCGGTCGTGACGGCTCTCAGCACCGTCTCCAGCCGCGCGGCCAGGCCGGACGCCGTCCGGTCATCGATGCGGGCCCGCTGGTAGCGGATCCTGACGTGCAACTCGTCGGTCTGGTGCGCCTGGACGGTGATCGGGTAATGCGCGGCGTCGCTTCCGTCCGACGAGACCACCCGCATGCCGTCGATGTCCGCGTCGCCGAGCCCGCTGCTGTCGACCGGATACGATTCGAAGACGACCAGGGTGTCGAACAGCTGGGCGGTGCCCGCGGCCGACAGGATCTGGGACAGTTCGACGTCGTGATGGTCGAGCAGGCGGGTGTTGTCGGCCTGCAACCGGTTCAGCGCGTCCTCGATGGTCCGGTCCCGGCGCACGTGCGCGGCGACCGGAATCGTGTTGATGAACAGGCCGATCATCGACTCGACGCCCGGCAGGTCGGCGGGACGCCCCGAGACGGTGCTACCGAACATCACGCGTTCGGTGCCGAGCAGGTTCCCCAGGACCACGGCCCAGGCGAACTGCACGATTGTCGCCATCGTGACCGCTCGTGCCCGAGCGAATTCCACCAACCCGGCCGTGACGGCGCGATCGAGCACGACCTCGAGGTCGATCGGGATGTCGACCGTCGTATCGGTGCGCGAATCGGCGACCAGCGTCGGTTCGGTGAAGTCGCGCAGCACGTCGCGCCACACCTCGACACCGGTGGACAACTCACGCCGATTCAGCCATTCCAGGTACGTGCGATACGACGCGGCGGCGGGCAACAGGTCGGCCCGGGCGCCGACCGCGTACAAACCGATCAGCTCACGCCACAGCAGCGGCAGCGACCAGCCGTCCAGCAGCAGGTGGTGCGCGGTCAGCACCAGCCGGAACTCTTGCGGCGCCACCGCGATGAGCAGGAACCGCAGCAGCGGCGGATCGGCGGGATCGAACGGAACCGCCCGCTCGGCCGCGATCAGCTCTTCCGGTGTCATCGTGCTGCCGGTCAGGTCGATTCTTCGCCACGGCACAGCGGTCGCGGCGGGAACGACCTGCGCGGGAACGCCGTCGGCCGTCCGGACGAAGGCGGCGCGCAGGTTGGCATGCCGCGCGAGCAGCGCTGCCGCCGACCGTTCGAGCCGGTCCTCGTCTACTACACCGGACAGACCGAGCACCGATTGCGCGGTGTAGACATCGATTTCGCCTGCGGCGAGTTCGGCGTGGAAGAGCAGCCCCGCCTGCAGCGGCGCCAGTGACCATACGTCGGTCATGGTCCCGTACCGGTCGGCGAACGCGTCCAGGTCGGACTGCGTGACGTCCACGAGCGGAACGTCGGCGCGGGAGAATCCCCAGTCGTCGTCCGTCCGGGCCGCCGCCGCGATCCCGGTGACGGCCTCGACCCATTCATCGACGAGTTCGGCCACCTCATCGTGATCGAGCAACCGCGAGGTGTATCCGACGTGCGCCGACAGCCGCGGTCCGGCCGCCGTGTCCAGGATGTTCACGTCGATCGTGACCACCGCCGCCGCGGGCATGTCCGGATCGAACGCGGCCCGTCGGTCGAACTGCTCGTCGGTCGGAATCCAGGCGACGTCGGACAATGTCGCGAGATCGACGCCGACTCGGCCCAGATTGTTGAAACTGATCTGCGGCTCCGGCGCTGCGGCGAGCCCGTCGGCCGTCTCGGCGTTGAGGTAGCGCAGCAGGCCGTAGCCGATGCCCTTGTCGGGGATGTCGCGCAGCTGGTCTTTCACGGATTTCACCGCCGCGCGCGGGTCCGCCGCCTCGATGCCGCTCAGATCCAACGCCACCGGGTAGGTGTTGGTGAACCAGCCCACCGTGCGGGACAGATCTGCTCCCTCGGCGATCTGCTCCGCGCGCCCATGGCCTTCCAGCAGAACTTTCATGCCCGCGTGGGTGATGCCGCGCCGGCTGCGCCAGCGAGTCAGCGCCACGGTCAGACCGGCCAGCAGCGCGTCGTCGACGCTGCCGCGTACCGCCGTGGGCACCGCGTCGAGCAACGCCGAGGTCACGTCCGTCGGGATGGACACCGTCAGATGGCGCACGGTGGCCTGGGTGTCGACGGCGGGATCCAATGCCGCGCGGCCGAGCAGCGGATCGTCCGCCGCAGTCATCCGCTGCCACAGCTCGAGCTCATCGACGCGGTCCGCGGCCGCGTCGGCCAACGCGTGCGCCCAGCGGCGCATCGAGGTGCCCTGCGCGGGCAGCTCGACCGCCCGTCCCTGGACGACCAGCTGCCAGGCGGCGGCGAAATCGGGGATCAGGATCCGCCAGGACACCGCGTCTACCGCCAGGTGGTGGATCACGATGAGGGCGCGGGCATCGGCGTCCACACCCGATTCCGGGAGCAGGCACACGACCTGCAGCATCCTGCCCTCGGCCGGGTCGAGGCAGCCGGAGGCCTCGGCAAGTGCCTTTTCCAGTACGGCGGTGAACCCGTCGCTGCCCGGCGTTTCGTCCGTACGGAAGGTGCGGGTCAGCACCGAACCGGCGGCGTCGACGGTGCTCGCGGGCAGTACCTCGAGCCGTTGTGCGCGCAGCCGCGAGCGCAGCAGGTCGTGCTGGTCGAGCACGGCCTGCACGGTCGAGGTCACGTCCTCGACGCGCGCGTCACCCGGCAAGCGGACCAGCATCGACTGGGCGAATCGTGGTGCCGCACCGAGCCGCTCGGTGAACCAGGAAACGACCGGCGTGAACGGTATTTCGCCCACGCCGCCCCCGGGCAGTTCCTCCAGCGAGACCCGTTCCGCGGCGTCGGCCACGCGGGCCAGAGCCCGAACGGTCTTGTGCTCGAAGATGTCCCGAGCAGTGACGATGACGCCGGCCGACTTCAGCCGGGAGGCCAACTGGATCGACAGGATGGAATCACCACCGAGTGCGAAGAACGAGGTGGTCACCCCCACCGAGGCTATGCCGAGCACGTCCGCGAACGCGGCCGCGATCGTGCGCTCCAGGTCGGTCTCCGCCGCGACGGCATCCTCTCCCGCGGGCTGGAACACCGGTTCGGGCAGCGCTTTCCGATCCACCTTGCCGGTTGAGGTGATCGGCATGCGGTCGAGCACGGTGACCGTCGACGGCACCATGTGCGCGGGCAATGCCGCGGCGACGTGATCGAGCACGGCACTCGGTTCGACGACCGTTCCCGGTTCCGGCACGATGTACGCGGCGAGCAGCGGCTGCCCGCCGGGTCCGCGGCGGCTCACGGTCACCGCGGCGGACACCCGCGAATGGGTGAGCAGCGCGGCGTCGATCTCGCCGAGCTCGATGCGCTGGCCGCGAATCTTGACCTGGAAGTCGCTGCGGCCGACGTATTCCAGTGCAGGCCGCTGGTTCCAGCGGACGATGTCGCCGGTGCGGTACATCCGGGAACCGGGCCCACCGTAGGGATTCGCCACGAACGCGGCCGCCGTCGCGCCGCGCCGGTTCAGGTATCCCCGCGCCAGCTGATCACCCGACAGGTACAACTCCCCTGCGACCCCAACCGGCACCGGACGCAACCGCGCGTCCAGAACCATGGCTTCGGCACCCCGGATCGGGCCGCCGATGGTGATCGGATCGGCAGGCCGCACCGGGTCGCTCATCGTGATCACGATCGTGGTCTCGGTCGGACCGTAGACGTTGTGCAGCTGTCGTCCCGACGCCCAGGCGGCGATCAGGTCCGCGGGCACCATCTCGCCGCCGACCGCCAGCATTCGCAGCGACTCGAGACCGGCAGGCGACATCGTCGCCAGCACACTCGGTGTCAGGAACGCGTGCGACACCTGATGCCTGCGGATCAACTCGGCCAGGTCCGGGCCGCCGAACACGTCCGGCGGCGACACGACCAGCGACGCGCAGGCGTAGTGCGCCATCAACGCTTCGAGCAGGACCGCGTCGAAGGCGGGCGAAGCTACCTGCAGCACGCGCGAGGTGGTGTCCACCCGATAACGCTCGCGCTGCTCGGCCGCGAAATTCGCCAGCCCCTCGTGGGTGACCACGACGCCCTTCGGCGTTCCCGTCGATCCGGACGTATAGATCACATACGCCGCGTCCTGAACTCGCAGCGCGCGAGCGCGATCCGCGTCCGTGACCGGATGGCCGGACCGAGTGCCGATCTCGGCGGCCGAACGCGGATCATCGAGCACCAGCCATGCGACACCGTCCGGCAGCGACGCGCGTGCGGCCGCGAGCGTGATCCCGGCCTCGACACCGGAATCGTGGACCATGTGCGCGATTCGCTCGAGCGGATACCGCAGATCCACCGGGACGAACGTCGCGCCGGTCTTCGCTATCGCCCACATCGCGACGTGGTAGTCGACCGACCGCGGCACGGCCAGCGCGATGCACACTCCCGGCCGCGCACCTCGAGCGAGCAGCTGACGGGCGAGCCGGTTGGCCCGCTGGTCGAGCGCCCCGTAGGTGAGCGTCTCGTCGTCGCCGATCAGTGCGATCGCCGAGGGGGCGGCCGCCACGGCCGACGCCAGCAGATCGGGCAGCAAGCAAGGCTGCGCGGCGTCGCCGCCCTTCGCCGGGACCAGCTGCTCGGTCTCCTCCGCGCTCAGTAGCCCGATCGCGCCGATCGGGCGGGCCGGATCGGAGGTGACCGCTTCGAGCACACGGACGAACCTCTGCGCCATCGACATCGCGGTGGATTCGACGAAAAGATCGGTGGCGTAAATGATTTCGCCGTCGATACCAGCGGGTCGAGCGTCGTCGACACGCTCGGTCAGCAACACCGTGAGGTCGGCCTTCGCCTGCGCGATGCCGGGATCGAGGAGTTCGACCCCGACGCCGGGCAGCTCGAACCGGGCCGTACGGGTGTTCTGCAACCCGAACATCACTTGGTACAGCGGCGAATACGCCGTCGAACGCGGACGGCCGAGGACGTCGACCAGCCGCTCATAGGGCAGGTCCGCGTGCGCGAGCGCTTCCAGGTCGACGTCGCGTACCTCGGTCAGCAGTTCCCGGAACGAGTGGTCGTCGTGGACCCGCGTACGCAACACCACCGTGTTGACGAACATGCCGACCAGATCGTCCAGCTCCGGCCTGCCGCGACCGGCGACGGGAGTGCCCACCGAGATGTCGTCGCTGTGCGCGGTGCGCGCCAAGAGAATCGCCAATGCCGCATGCAGTACGACGAACACGGTGACGCCCTCGCGGTGTGCCAGCCGCAGGATGTCGTCGTGCAGCCGCGCGGGCAATTCGAAGCGGATGTTGCCGCCGGCCGTCGAGATGGTGGCGGGTCGCGGCCGATCCGTCGGCAAGCCGAGCAGTTCCGGTGCGTCGCCGAGAACCTCGCTCCAGTAGTGGATCTGGCGCGCGATCAGCGACGCCGGATCGTCCTCGGCGCCCAGCATCTCCCGCTGCCACATCGCGTAGTCGGCGTATTGCACGGGCAACGATTCCCACCCCGGCGCCCCGCCGCTCACCCGCGCCCGGTAGGCGGCGAACACGTCCCGGGCGAGCGGAGCCATCGACGAGCCGTCGGCCGCGATGTGATGAACGACGAGCACCAGCACGTGATCGTCGGCCGCGGCGCGGTACAGCCGCGCCCGCACCGGCACCGACTCCGCGATATCGAAGCCTGTTCCGACGGCGGTGCCGATGCGGTCGGCCAGCTCTCTTTCGCCGCCGACCGGCTCCGGGTCGAACACCACGTCCGCGCGCATCTCCGCGGCATCCTGCACGAGCTGGCAGGGCTCGCCGCCGACCGCCGGATACACCGTCCGCAACGGCTCGTGCCGGGTCGCCACGTCGAGGAACGCCGCGCGCAGCGCCTCGATGTCCAGCGGGCCGGTCAACCGGGCGGCGAAGCAGATGTTGTATGCCGCCGAGGCCGTGTCGAACTGGTTGAGGAACCACATCCGTCGTTGCGCTGCCGCCAGCGGGATGGCCGCCGGGCGTGGCCGCGGCGTGAGCGGTACAACCGCGGAACCGGTTCGCGTCGCGATACGTTCGGCCAGTCCGGCGATCGTCGGCGCGTCGAAAATGTCGCGGATGCCGACATCGACGCCGACGGCAGCCTGGGCTCGCGCCGCGAGCTGAGCCGCGGAGAGCGAGTTGACCCCGATCTCGAAGACGTTCGCCGTCACGCTCACCCTATCAGCTCCGGTGAGCTCCGCGACCAGACGCGCGAGCACCGCTTCGCGGTCGGTGCGCGGCGAGACGAAGGCCTCGCCGATGTCGAACACCGGCTGTGGCAGCGCCGCGCGGTCGAGCTTGCCGTTCGCGCTGAGCGGCATCGCATCGAGCACCTGCACGCCGTCCGGAACCAGGTAGGGCGGCAGCGTCCGGGTGAGCTGGTCACGTATCGCGCGGCCATCGATCACCGCGCCCGGCGTCAGCGTCACGTAGCCGACGATTCGTTCCGCCGTCGCGATCGCCACCGCACGCGCGACCTGTGGAATCGCATGCAGTGCCGCTTCGATGTCACCCGGTTCGACGCGCTGGCCGCGCACCTTGACCTGGAAGTCGCTGCGGCCCAAGTACTCCAGCTCCCCGGATTCGCGCCACCGCACCAGGTCGCCGGTGCGATACAGCCGCTCGCCCGCCGCACCGAACGGGTGCGCGACAAAGGAGCCGCACGTGAGGTCGGCACGCCCGTGATAGCCGCGGGCCAACTGCACGCCTGAGACGAACAGTTCGCCGACGACACCGACCGGCACCGGTCGCAGCCGCGAGTCCAGGACATAAACCGTCATCCCGGCCACCGGTGCACCGATCGGGACCGTCGTGGTCGCCGCGTCCGGCGAGCACGGCTGAGCCGTCACGACCTCCGCCTCCGCCGGTCCGTACCAGTTCACCAGGTCCGCGTTCCCGAACACGCGCGCCGCGGCATCGACGGTCCGTTGCGCCAGCGCCTCACCCGCGACGAATACCCGCCGGACCGTTGGCAACTGCACGTCCGTGGACTCGACGAGAACATCCAGCATCGACGGAACGAAGTGCACCGTGGTGATCTGGTCCCGCTCGATGACGTCGGCCAGGTACGCCGGGTCGCGATGCCCGCCGGGCTCGGCGACGACGATGTGCGCGCCGGTCTGCAACGGCCAGAACAACTCCCACACGGCGATATCGAAGGTGATCGGAGTTTTGTGCAGCACAGCGTCGGACGCGCCGTGGGGCCACTGCGCCTGCGCCCACGCCAACTGGCTCATGGTCGCGGCATGGGTCAGCGCGACGCCCTTCGGTACGCCGGTGGAGCCGGAGGTGAACAGCACGTAGGCGATGTTGTCCGGCCGCAGCGGCGCACGCCGCTCCGCGTCCACGATCGGCCCCTCGGGCAGACCGGCGACGTCCAGCCGATCGATCGGAACGGACGCACAGGTGCCGGGCAGAGCCTCGCCATCAGTGGATGTGGTGAGCACCACCAGCGGCTGCGCCGTGCTCAGCACGTTCGCGATCCGCGCGCTCGGGTGATCCGGATCGATGGGCAGGAACGCAGCTCCCGCTTTCACCACCGCGTACAGCGCCGTGACCAGCTCGATCGACCGGCGGATGGCGACCGCCACAACGGTTTCCGGCCCCGCACCACGTGCGATCAGCCACCGGGCCAAACGATTGACCTGCGTGTCGAAGTCCCGGTAAGTTGCCGCACTTCCGCCGGGAAGGCAAAGCGCCGGACTGTCCGGGGTGCGCGCGACCTGTTCGTCGAATGCGTCGACCAGCGTCCGGCCGGGTGCGGCGGAGCCTCCGGTGTCATTCCATCGCTCCAGCACCCGCCGCCGTTCCGCATCGTCGAGCAGGTCGATCGCACCGACGGTCGACTCGGCGTCGGTCGCGGCGGCGTCCAGGATCCGGATGAATCGCTCGGCGAAGCGCCGGACGGAGTCCTCGTCGAAGAGGTCCGTGGCATAGGTCAGGCGCAACGTCATGCCGGTCGGCTCGTTGTGCGTGCCGTGGCCTTCGGTCATCATGAGCAGCAGGTCGTAGATCGCGGCACGCTCGCCGGGGTCCACGCTCTCGACGGTGAGATCCGGAAGTTCCACGCGCGCTTGCGCCATGTTCTGGTAGGCGAGCAGCACCTGGAACAACGGCGTGTGCGCGGTCGACCGTGCCGGGTTCAGCGCGTCCACCAACTGCTCGAACGGAACGGTGGCGTGGTCGAAGGCCTCGATGTCGGTGCGCCGCACCTGGTCCAGCAGACTCAGGAAGGTCTGGTCGAGGGTGATCCGGGTGCGCATCACCAACGTGTTGACGAACATTCCGACCAGGTTGTCCAGCGACCGGTCGCCACGACCCGCGTGTGGCACACCGATGGTCACGTCGTCGCTGCCGGACAGGCGCGACAGCAACACCGCCAGTGCCGTGTGCACCACCATGAAGGTGGTCGCTCCGGCTCGGCGCGCCAGCGCCTCGACCCGCCCCTGCAGTTCGCCGGGAATCGCCACATGGATCACCGCGCCGTGCTGGGTCTGCTCGATCGGCCGCGGCCGGTCGGTCGGCAGCTCGATCAGATCCGGTATCCCCGCGAGCTGGGTTCGCCAATAGGCGATGTCGCGGGCGACGTACGAATCCGGGTCGTCGGCGGAGCCGAGCACCTCGCGCTGCCAGAGGGCGTAATCGGCGAATTGCACGGCCAGCGGCGCCCAGTCCGGCGCGTGTCCGCCCGACCGCGCCCGGTAGGCCGTCACCAGATCCGCGGCCAGCGGCGCCACCGAAAAGCCGTCGCAGCTGATGTGATGCGCGGCCAGCGCGACCGTCCATGCCTCGTCCGACAGCTGGTACAGCGCTATGCGCACCGGCACGCCCCTCGCCACGTCGAAACCGGCGCTGGAGAACTCCGCCAGCAGCCGGGACAAGTCACGCTCGCCGACCGGCTGCGGCGTGAGATCGAAGGTGGCGAGGACCTCGGCCGCGTCCAGCACGACCTGGGCCGGCGTGCCGTCGACAGCCGGATACACCGTCCGCAGGCTCTCGTGCCGCTCGACGACATCAGTGATGGCCGCCGTCAGTGCCTCGAGGTCGAGCACACCTTCGAGGCGAATCGCCAGCGGCACAACGTATCCCGGCGCATCCGGATCGAACTGGTTGAGGAACCACATCCGGGTTTGCGCGTGCGACAGCGGAATACGATCCGGGCGCGGTTTCCGGACCGGCGCGGGAAGGCTCGGCACCGCACGCAATCGCGCGATGCGCTCGGCGAGGTCGGCGATGGTCGGCGCCTCGAAGATGACGCGGACCGGGATGGAGACGTCGAGAACGTCGCCGATGCGGCTCAGCGCGCGAGTCGCGATGAGTGAATTGCCGCCCAGGTCGAAGAAATTGCCGTCGGCGCCGATCTCCGGCCGGTCGAACAGCTCCCCGAAGACCGCGGCGATGGTCTGTTCGACGAGCCCTCGCGGCGCGCGGTACTCGGTCTGGTCATCGCTCGGGTCCGGTGCGGGCAGCGCTCGATAGTCGACCTTGCCGTTCGCGGTGAGCGGGATCGAGTCGATCCGGAGCACCGATGACGGCACCATGTAGGCGGGCAGCCGGTCCAGCAGGAAGGCCCGGACCTGCTTGGCGTCCAATGCCTCTCCAGCGACCATGTAGGCCACCAAGCGCTGATGGCCGCCGTCGGTGCGTACCTGCGCGACGGCCGCGCTCACCTGCTCGTGCGCGACCAGCGCTGCCTCGATGTCGCCGAGTTCGATTCGCAGGCCCCGCACCTTCACCTGGGTGTCGGCGCGGCCGACATAGCGCAGGCTGCCACCGGCGTCCCAGCGAACCAGGTCGCCGGTGCGGTACAGGCGGGAACCGCTCGCGTCGCCGAAGGGGTCCGCGACGAACGTCGCCGCTGTCAGACCGGGACGTTCGTGGTATCCGCGGGCCAACTGAACGCCGCCCAGGTACAACTCGCCGGTCACGCCGATCGGAACCGGATGCAGCCGCGAGTCCAGCACGTGGACGACCACGTTCGCCTCGGGTACACCCACCGGCACCGCGACACCGTCGACCGCGTCGATGCGGTGGGCGGTCACGCTGACCGCGGCCTCGGTCGGTCCGTACAAGTTGTCGATCCGCGCGTCGCTGAGATCCTTGAAGCGCCGGACGGTCTCGGCCGGAAGAGCCTCACCGATGCACAGCACCCGCCGCAGCTCTGGGAACTCGTGCCCAGCGGCCACCTCGAGGAAAGCCGAAAGCAAGGACGGCACGAAATCAGCAGTTGTCACGCCATGTTCGGCCATCAGCCGGGCAACGGCGCGGGGGTCGCGCTGCGCGTCGGGACCCGCGACAACCAGCGCCGCGCCACAGGTGGACGCGGAGAACAGTTCCCAGACCGACAGGTCGAAGGTGACCGGCGTCCGCAGCAGCATGATGTCGTCGCCGCCGAGCCGGTAGTGCTCCCGCATCCACCGGAGCTGATTCACGACCGCGGCATGCGGTACCGACACACCCTTCGGCACGCCTGTCGAGCCGGAGGTGTAGATGACGTACGCCAGGTCGTCCGGATGCAGCGGCCTGGTCCGATCGGCGTCCGTCACCGGCGACGCATCGGTGCACTCGGCCCTGAGCCCGTCGAGCGCCCATACCGGCACGTCATCGGGCAGATTCGCCCGGTCTGCCGGACGGGTGAGGACCGCAATCGGCCGCGCGGCGGTGAGGACCGCACGCACACGCTCGACCGGATGATCCGGATCCAGCGGCAGGTAGGCCGCGCCCGCCGCATGGATCGCATACAGGGTGACCAGCAGATCGACCGAGCGATGCATCGCGACGGCCACCACGGCGTCCGGGCCGGCACCGCGTCCGATCAACGTTCGGGCCAGCGAGTTCACCCGTGCCGCGAACTCGTGGTAGCTGAGCCGAGCGCCACCTTCGGCGTCGACTACCGCCGTGCTATCCGGTGTGGCCGCCGCCTGCACGGCGAACAAGTCCGCGATCGTCATCGGCGGCGCCTGCGTCGTGACGCCGGTCGAATAGGCGGCCAGCTCGCTGGCTTCGGCCGCGGTCAGCAGATCGATGTCGCCGACGGCGCGGGCGGGATCCTCGACGACCGCGCGCAGCAGCAGCAGGTAGCGGTCGAACATCGAGGTGATCGTCGTTTCGTCGAACAAGTCTGTCGCGTAACCGAATTCGACCGCCATCTCGCCCGGTTCACCGTCCGGCTCCAGGGTGTCGACGAGATTGAGGTGCACGTCGTATTTGGCCACACTCGGATCGACCATCCGGGTCGACACCGTCAGGCCCTCGAACTCCACGGTGGGAATCTCGATGTTCTGGAACGAGAAGCCGACCTGCGTCAACGGTGCGTGCGCCGTCGTGCGCGGCGGATTGAGCACCTCGACCAAGCGCTCGAACGGGATGTCGGCGTTCTCGAACGCGGCCAGGTCGGTCGCCCGGACCTGATCCAGGATCCGGAGGAAGGACGCGCCGGGCTCGATCTGGGTCCGCAGCACCAGTGTGTTGACGAACATGCCGACCAGGCCGTCGAGTCCGGGCTCGCCGCGACCGGCGATCGGTGTGCCGACCGCGATGTCACCGGCGCCGGAAAGCCGCGCCAGCAGCGCCGCGTACGCCGCGTGCATCACCATGAAGACGGTGGCGTCATGGCGACGGGCCAGCGCGACGACCGCACGATGGAGTTCGGCGGGCAGGGTCGTCGACACTGTCGCGCCGCGGAACGACTGCTTCGCCGGCCGTAGACGGTCGGTGGGCAGGTCGAGTACCTCGGGCAGATCGGCGAGCGCGCCGAGCCAATACTCGGTCTGGGCGACGGTCGGACTGTGTGGGTCGTCCTCGCTGCCGAGCAACTTCCGTTGCCACAACGTGTAATCCGCGTACTGCACGGGCAGCGGCGTCCACTGCGGCGCCTGGTGCCGAACGCGGGCCTTGTACGCGGTCATCAGATCCGCGGCGAGCGGTGCGAGCGACGACCCGTCGAAGCTGATGTGATGGACGACGAGCACCAGTGTGTGGTCGTCGGGTGCGCTGCGCAGCAACGCGATCCGGAACGGCACCGCGGAGGTGACGTCGAATCCGGCCGTCACCTCCGCGGCGATGCGCGCCTCGATCTCGGCCGGTGCGACCGGAACCGGCGTCAGCCGGGGCAGCGCCGTCTCCAGCGAGACGATAACCTGGTGCGGTCCGCTGTCGCTGTCCGGGTAGACGGTGCGGAGCGATTCGTGGCGTTCCAGCACATCCGCGATCGTCGCCTGCATGGCGGCCACGTCGAGATCGCCCGACATCCGGACGACCAGCGGAATGTTGTATACCGCCGAGGTCGTGTCGAATTGGTTGAGAAACCACATCCGAGCCTGCGCGGGCGAGAGCGGGATCCGGTCCGGTCGGTCCTGTGGGACGAGCGGTTCCCGTCCCGCCGCCTCGGCGGTGCGCAAGCGCTCCGCCAATGCCCCGACGGTCGGCGTCTCGAAGACAGCGCGCAGCGGCACCTCGACGCCGAACGCGGCGCTCAGTCGCGCCGCCGCGCGGGTAGCCGACAGCGAGTTACCGCCGATATCGAAGAAGTTGTCCAGAACGCCGACGCGATCGATGCCGAGAACGTCCGCGCAGATATCGGCGACAATCCGCTCGGCCGCGTTGCGCGGAGCGACGAACTCGGTGGCCGGTGCGAACTCCGGTTCCGGCAACGCCCGTCGATCGACCTTGCCCACCGATGACAACGGGAGCGTGTCGAGCACCATCACCGTGTCCGGGACCATGTGGGACGGCAACCGTTGCGCGGCGTATTTCAGCAGCTCCGCCGTATCGACAGCGTCGTCAGCCGGCACCACGTAGGCGGCCAGTCGCGATCCGCCGTCGGTGTTGACGCCCACCGCCACCGCCGTCGCCACCGTGGGATGTCCGGCCAGGACAGCCTCGATTTCGCCGAGTTCGATCCGTTGCCCGCGGATCTTCACCTGGAAGTCGGTGCGCCCCAGGTACTCCAGGGTGTGGTCGGCGGTCCAGCGCGCCAAGTCGCCGGTGCCGTACATGCGCGTACCGGCCGGACCGTAGGGATTGGCGACGAACGTGACGGCCGTGGCGGCGGGGCGGTTGAGGTAGCCACGCGACAACTGCACGCCCGAGACGTACAACTGACCGGTCACACCGACCGGGACGGGCCGCAGCCGGGCATCCAGCACCACCGCGTCGATACCGCGGATCGGGCCGCCGATCGTGACCGGGTCGCCGACACACAGCGGATCACTGATCGCGACCATGATCGTGGTTTCGGTGGGCCCGTACCCGTTGTGCAGCCGCCGTCCCGGCGCCCACACCGCCACCGTCTCGGCCGACACCGCCTCGCCGCCCGCCACCAGCACCTGCAAGGAATCCAACCCGGCGGGCGACATCGTCGCCAGCACACTCGGCGTCACGAACGCATGTGACACCTGCTGCGCGCGAATCAACGCCGCCAGCTCGGCCCCGGCGAATACCTCCGGCGGCGACACCACCAACGCCGCGCCGTTCGCGTGGGCCATCAGCAACTCGAGCATCACGGCGTCGAAGCCAGGAGCCGCCACCTGCAATACCCGCGACCGGTCATCGACCCGATATCGTTCCCGCTGCTCGATGGCGAAATTCGACAAGCCCTCATGCGTGACCGCCACACCCTTCGGCATGCCCGTCGACCCCGACGTGTACAGCACGTACGCCGTATCGAGGATGCGGCAGGGCCGCAGGCGATCCGCGTCGGTCACTGCAGCGGAGGACTGCGCCGCGACGAAAGCGTCTACCCCCGGGTCATCGAGGACCAGCTGCCGCACATGCCCGGGAAGCAGGCAGCGTGCGGCGTCGACCGTAATCGCGACTTCCACGTCGGAGTCGGCGACCATATGCGCCACCCGCTCGCTCGGGTACCGCGGGTCGACCGGCACGAACGCGGCGCCGGCTTTGGCCACCGACCACACCCCGACCACGAACTCCACCGACCGCCCCATCGCCAGCGCGACCTGGTCCCCCGGACCCACTCCCCACTCGATCAACACCCGCGCAACACGATTCGACCAATCGTCCAACTCCCCGTACGACACCACACGCTCCCCTGACACCACCGCGGGCGCACTCCGGTCCCCCACCGAGAACACCTCCGCCAACACCCGCGGAGTCTCCGCACGCCCACCCGACGCCGGGACCAACCCCAACCGCTCCATCCCCGACAACAGATCGACATCCCCCACCCGCGCCCGTGGATTCGACACGAACGTATCGAGGGCCCGATTCAATCGCGCGGCCAGCTCCTCGACCGTTTCCCGATCGAACAGATCGGTGGCGTAGTTGATCCGCAGTGCGACGTCGCCACCGCCTGCGGTGTTCTCCGCGACGGTGACGATGATGTCCACCTTCGCCGGTTCGGCCCCCGGATCGAGGAGATCGACCGTGAGTTCGGACAGTTCCAAGCTCGCACGGTCCATGTTCTCGAAGGCGAGGTACACCTGGCACAGTGGCGCGTACGCCATCGACCGCTTCGGGTGCAGTTCCTCCACGACGCGCTCGTAAGGCAGGTCGCTGTTGGCGAAAGCATCGACGTCGGTGTCTTTGACTCGCGCCAGCAACGCGATGAACTGCTCATCGGAACGCACCTCGGTGCGCAGCGGCACGGTATTGACGAACATGCCGACCAGCGGCTCGAGCGCCCGCTCGCCACGACCCGCGACCGGGGTACCGATGGTGATGTCCGCCGAACCCGACATACGGGCCAGCAGCACGGCCAACGCGGAATGGACGACCATGAAGGTCGTGACGTTGGCCGTGCGGGCCAGCCGCTCGATTCCGGCGAAGGTCTCGGCCGGGATCACGGTGTCCGCGATGTCGCCGAGCATGGATTGGCGGGCCGGGCGCGGGCGATCCGCGGGCAGCTCCAGCACCGGCGGCATGCCCGCCAGTTGCTGTGTCCAGTACCGCAACTGGCGTGCCGCGAGCGAATCCGGGTCGCCCGCGTCGCCCAGCAGGCGGCGATGCCAGATGCTGTAGTCGGCGTACTGCACGGTCAAGGGCTGCCAGTCGGGTGTCTTGCCCTCCGCCCTCGCCTCGTAGGCGATCGCGACGTCAGCCGCGAGTGGCCGCAGCGACGACCCGTCGCAGCAGATGTGGTGCAGGACGACGACGAGCACATGCCGTCGCCGGTCGGCGGTCGCCAGCAGCGCGACCCGGATCGGCGGGCGTCCACGCAAGTCGGTTCCGACCGAGGCCAGCTCGCGAATCCGGTGCGCGATGTCGTCGGGGTCGGTCGGCTGCGGGGTCAGATCGAGATCGGCGACGACCTGTTCCGCGGGCACGATGACCTGTGTCCCCGCACCGTGCACGGCGGGATAGCAGGTGCGCAGCGACTCGTGCCGATCGATCACGTCCGTCAGCGCCGCGCGCAGCGCCTCGGCGTTGAGACGTCCGGACAGCTGCACCACGAGGGGAATGTTGTAGGCCGCCGACTCCGGATCGGCCTGATTGACCAGCCACATCCGGTTCTGTGCCGGTGCCAGCGGGATGGGCTCGGGTCTCGGCGCCGCCTTCAGGACGGGCCGGTCGGAGCGGTGCCCGTCCTCGAGCTGCGCGGCGAGTTCGGCGACCGTCGGCTTGAGGAACAGGTCACGCACCGATACGTCGCACCGGGTGACCTCCGCGATGCGCACGGCGGCGCTGGTCGCGGTGATCGAATTGCCGCCGAGTTCGAAGAAGCTGTCCAGCACCCCCACCCGCTCCGTGCCGAGCACCTCGGCGAACACGTCGGCGATCGACTCCTCGACCACCGTGCGCGGTGCGACATACGCCGCGGCGGAATCGAATACCGGCTCGGGCAGCGCCCGGTAGTCCACTTTGCCGTTGACCGTCAGCGGCACCGCGTCGATCACGACGATGCTCGACGGCACCATGTACTCCGGCAGCATTGCACCGACGTGCGCGCGGAGGACGTCGGCCCCGCACGTGGCATCGTCGGCGGCCACGACGTAGCCGACGAGCCGGGCCGCCTCCGTGCCGGGGAGATGGACGACCACCACCGCGGCCGAGACAGTGTTGTGCGTGAGCAGAGCGTTGCGGATCTCGTCCAGCTCGATCCGGAAGCCGCGCAACTGCACCTGATGGTCGGCGCGGCCGCGATATTCCAACTCGCCCTGGTGATTCCACCGCGCGACGTCGCCGCTGCGATAGAGGCGTTCACCCGCCGTGCCGAACGGATTGGCGACGAAACGCCCCGCGGTCAGCGATGGACGGTTGAGATAGCCGCGAGCGAGTTGGTCTCCCGCGACATAGATCTCGCCCCAGGCGCCCAGCGGGCACGGACGCAAGCGGTCGTCGAGGACATACGTCCGCAAACCCGGCAGCGCCGGACCGACCGTGCTCGGCGCGCCCGGCACCGCGATGTCCGGGGTCAGATCGGTGTAGGTGACGAAGACAGTCGTTTCCGTGATCCCGTAGCTGTTGGCCAGCACGGGCAGGTTCGGATTGTGTTCGTACCAGTCGGCCAGCCCGGCCGGGTTCAGCGCTTCGCCCGACAGGATGACCAATCGCAGGTCGAGCTCCCCCTCCGGCGCACCGGAATGCGCGTACCGCTGGTGGGCGGCTGCGAACTGGTAGAACGCCGACGGTGTCTGGCTGAAAACAGTCACCTTCTCGCGTGCCGCCAAGCGCACGACGTCGTCGGGTGAACGCGTGGTGAGGCTGTCCACCACGACGATGCGGCCGCCGGTGACCAGCGCACCGAAGATTTCCCAGACCGAGTAGTCGAAGGCGAACGAGTGGAACAACGTCCACACGTCCTCGGACCGGATTCCGATCGCGGCACACGAGTTCACCAAGTAGGTCGCGACGGCGCGATGGGTGATCGACACGCCCTTCGGCCGACCGGTCGATCCGGACGTGTAGATCACATAGGCCAGGTGGCCGGGACGCAGCGGGCTCTTCCGATCGGCATCGGTGATCGCAGCCGCGGCATCGTCGCCGGTAGCGGAAAGGTCGTCGAACAGCACCACGCGGCCGGGATCGCCGGGCACCTGCGCACGCATGCTCCGAGTCGTGACCACGGCGATCGGACCGGCGTCGTTCAGCACGTATTCGAGCCGGTCGGCCGGGTGGGCCACATCCAGCGGAAGATACCCGGCGCCCGATTTCAGCACGCCGAGCACGGCGACGATCAGATCCGCGTCGCGTGGCATCGCGATGGCCACCAGCGATTCCGGTCCCGCCCCGAGCGCCATGAGCCTGCGGGCGAATCGGTTCGACCGCTCGTCCAGCTGGCGGTAGGTGAGGGCGGTCTCGCCGGACGTGACGGCCACGGCGGACGGCGTGGCGGCCGCCTGTCGCGCGAGCAGATCGACCAATGTCGCGGAAGGGGATTCGCCGTCGCGCCCCGCGAGTTCCTCGACGATCCGCAGTTCTTCGGCCCGGCCCACGAGCTGGATGTCGGCGACGCGCGTGTCCAGCGGCGACTCCATCAGCCGGGACAGGAAGTCGATGAACCGGTGCGTATGCGATTCGAGTTCGCCCTGTCCGTACAGGTTCGCGTTGCCGTGCAACTCGATGAGCAGGGGCGCATCGGCGCCGGAGCGGTACAGGTTCAGCTGCAAGTCGTCGAGCGCGCCGGAGGTCAATGCGCGGTAACGGCCCGCGGCCGCGCCGAGGCGAATCTCCGAGTCGAAGAACAGGATGTTGACGATCGGGCCGAACGAGTTGGCGGACGCGTCCAGCGCGTCCGAGTCGCGGCGCAGATCTTCGAACCGGTAGAGCTGGTGCCGCATTGCCGAGACCAGCTCGGACACCGACGCCCGGACCACGTCTTCCACGGTGGTCGTGGCATCGACGGCGAACCGGATCGGCACCATGTTCGCCAGCATCGCGGCGGCATTGCGCAGGCGCTTGGTCACGCGCCCGCTCACCGGCATCGACAGCACCACGTCGTCGGTGCCGGTCATCCGGGAGAGGAACGCGGCGAACGCGGCGATGACCACTTGGGCGGCAGAGGCTTCCATCTCCTCGGCGAACCGGTCGAGCATGTCGGACACCCTCGACGGGAGTTGCAGGCCGGCGACGCGATCGACTTTGGTGGACCGCGCGGTGCGGCCGGACAGGCTCACCGGGATCGGCAGGTCCGCGACCTTGTCGAGCCAGTACGCCCTATCGGTCTCGAACCGAGCGCTGGCGCGGTAGGAGCGTTCCGCCTCGATGATGTCGCTCAGGCTGGCCGCGACCAGCGGCGTCGGCGGCCTGCCCTCCAGGATGGCGTTGTAGTGCTCGGCCATCCGGGAGACGACGTTGAACGCGCCGTAACCGTCCACCACGAGATGGTGGGCGCGTCCGTACCAGAAGTAGTGGTCGTCGCCGACCTTGATCAATCGCGTCGCGGTGAGCCGGTCCCGGCTCAGGTCGACCGCCTTCGTGTTGTAGTCGCGGCGCATCCATTCCATCGCCGCCGCGACCGGATCGTCCGCGTCACTGAAGTCAAGCACAGGCTCGTCGTAGACGATGCCGCGGTCGACGAATTGATAAGGGCGACCGTCGTGCTCGACTACCCGTACCACCAAGGATTCGGTTTCATGCCCGGCGTCGTTCACCGCCTTTGCGAACGCGTCGACATCTACCGGGCCCTCGACCTCGACATAGTGCGCGATGTTGACAGCCGGTCCGCCGGGCATGTGGTCGGCGAGCCACATGCCGTACTGCGCCCTCGAGAGTGGAATCAGCCCCAGATCGCCGTCGGCGGTTCCGTCTGACTTCAAATTCATCGCGTGACCCCTTATTCATACCCGGACGCGCGCGAACGCAGCGGAAGCACGCCGGCTCACCGCATCCGAAATCTGCCTTTTATATGCACTTTGTCTACTTCGAAGCGGCGCTACCCCTGCTCTTCAACGCGCCGGTCAGATACCGCGTACAGCTCGATCCATGCGCGCCCGGAATCCCAACCGGGCCCCGCGGAGACTTCTACGGCGACTCCCACACCTCCCGTTCATCGGCATTTCTCACGCCTCAAAATCTGAAAACAAGACTTTTGAACATGCGGTGAAGCAGGAACTATCAGGTGGTACAAGCTATCTGGCAGCAGTCTGGCTCAGTGTAGTCATATCGACCGCCCAACTTCGTGTGCGAGCCGGGCGTTTCGATGTCGATTCGAGCGGGGTGACCGCGACGCATCCGCTCGACTCGACCGTGCCGCATCCATATCGTTCTCGGCACCGGCCGTGATACAAGCAGATCTACCGTGGTCAACCCGGTGATCGGGGATGGTACATCCTACGTTCGGATCGAAACCGGCCCCGGATGGGCGGCCTCCGCCTCGGGGAATCGGTACCGATCGGTCTGCACGCCGCGGTGCCGCACTCCGACACGCCCTGCTGCGATAAGGCGTGCATAGTGCCGCCTATGGCAATAGGCTGGCAACTACGATTGATTCGTACGATCCGGATGGAAAGTCGTTTTCCGTTCCTATCCGGCGCTTCCCGATTTCGGCTCCATTCCTCGACACGGTATCGACGGTGTGTGGGAAAGTCTTAGTCCGTAGCAATAGTTTTCGATAATGGCACGCCCGGTTTATCGAATTGCCTTTTCGAGCGCACGCGATCGACAGTGTCACCGGCCTACCCGGATCCCGGACGCGGTAGGGCTTGTGCCGCAGCGGTATCCGCGATCAACCCCGGTCCACCGGGCGCGCATACGCTGGTCGAGAACGGGAACCGGGGCGGCGCCGCCCAGTCACCGATGAGACTTGGTGGACCAGCCCATCAACAGCCGACGTTGAGAGCGCCCTGGCGACGGAAAATGAGCAGCATGTCAGCCAGATCGAGCGTCGGCCATGATGCAACGAGTAATACCCGCAAGGTATCTCGGCCATCGATCAGGATGCGCCGATCGCATCCGATACGTGCGGCAAGAGTTCTCCGGACAATAATTCGCCGAAATCGGCGAGGCGTTTCGCGGGAGGGGGCACCCCCCCAGGTCGACCTGAGGGTTCCATGGTCACCGCGAACGAACCACCAGCATGGGCACCTCCACCGAGTGCAGCAGCGCATTGCTCGTCGACCCGAGCACCATGCTGGCGAATCCACCTCGACCGTGCGTGCCGACCACCACCAGCTGCGCGTTCGCCGACTGATCAAGCAGGGATCGCGCTGGACGGTCCGCCGTGAGGATGCGCCGCACGGCGACGTCCGGATAGCGATCGGTCCAGCCCGCGAGGCTCTCGGCGAGCACCGCCTGCGCGGATTCACGCGCGCCGTCCCATCCGCGGACCGGCACGTCCAGTCCGCTGCTGTCGCTCCAGGCGTGCAGGGCAACCACGTCGACTTTCCGCCGAGACGCCTCCTCGAACGCGAGCTCGATCGCGGGGACACTGTTGCTGGTTCCGTCGACGCCGACGAGTACCGGATGCCGGGCCGTTACGGCGTCGATCGCGGCGGTGCCATGGATTACCGCTGCCGGGCAGTGCGCGTGGTGTGTTGTCGCGGTACTCACCGAACCGAGCAGGCCCCGCTGGAAAGCGCCGAGTCCGCGGCTGCCGACCACCAGCATCCGCGCCCGCGCCGACCGCTCGATGAGCAGCGGGATGATCAGTTCGAAGGTCAGCTCGGTGGTGATGGCAGGTTCCTCGCCGGGGGCGGCCGTCCGCGCCACGCGCGTGGCCTCGGTGAGGATGCGTTCGCCGTCGTCGCGCAACCACTCCAAGTCGGACTCCCCCAGCGATATGCCCGGCCCGAAACGGGTCCGGATCGCCATCGAGGTGACGATGTGCAGCGCGCGGTGATGCAAGGCGGCTTCGACGGCCGCCCACGAGACCGCTTGATACGAGCTGGGCGAGCCGTCCACGGCCGCGAGGATGGGAAAGGTGACTGCCATTGAGTGCGAGGCGGTTTCGGTGACATTCATGGCATGTCCGCGTGGTAGGCCGCGACCGCGGTTGGCAGCGTCGGGTACAGGTGCGCCTCGCCGATCTTCGCCGTCAGCCCCGAAGCGTCCAGGTTGTCGCGTAAATCCTGTTTGACGCGCGCCATCGCGAAGACGATCCCGCGCTCGGACAGTTCGGCCCGGAGTTGTTCGACCGCGTCCAGCGCGGTCAGGTCGACTTCCACGTTCGCTTCGGCGTTGAGCACGAACCACCGCACGGGAGTTTCTCCGCGACGGCTCCAGGAGTCCACCGCCGCCAGCGCCCGCCGGCGGAAATCCTCGGCGTTGGCGAAGCACAGCGGGGCGTCATAGCTTTCTCGATGAACGACCGCAGTTCCGCGAGCCTGGATTCGCCGTCGACCGGCACCCCGGTCACCGACTCGAGCTGGCTCACGATCATGATCCCGGCAGTACCCGCCAGGTACCCGACCAGAACCGGTTTCGACAGCAGATCCGCCAGCACACCCAACCGGGCGGCCGCACCGGCCAGACACAGCGCGCCGACCAGCAGCGCGAGCACCGCCGCCAGTGCGGCGTACCGACCGGGGTCGCCCAGCGCGAGCGGAGCCAGCGCGACGGCGGTGAGCAGCGCGGTGGTCGACTCCGGTCCTACCGAGAGCTGTCGCGATGTCGCCAGCAGGGTGTAGATCGCCAGCGGGCCCAACGTCGCCCACAATCCCGCCACCGGCGGCAGTCCCGCGACGGTCGCGTAGGCCATGACCTGCGGAATGAGATACGCGGCCACAGTGACGCCGGCGAGCAGGTCCGACCGCAGCCATGCCCGCTGGTAACCCTCGAATTGCCGGATTCCCGGGACCGAACGTGCCAGCACCGTTCCAGCATCGCCTACTGGCCGCCGAGACGGCGGCCGAACTCGGACTCGGTCCGGCAATCGGCAGTACGGCGACGGGGCGAAGGTCCCACGGCAAGCGTCGGTTGGGCCCTGTGCGCTCGTTTCCCGCCGCCGTAGCGTCGTAATCCTCCGGTCTCACCGCGCACCGCGCACCGCGCGGAGGAGAAGGTCATGCGCGCACGAGTTGGCCAAGAGTCGATGGTCGGCAATACCGCCCTCGTCGCGGAAGCCGTCGCGCACGGACCTGCCATGGTCGCCCACGAGGACCAACAGAAAGCGAAAACACATGTTCGCCAGCAGTAATCCCCCCGTCCTCGTCGGCGTCGACGGCTCGCTGACCGCGCTCGCCGCCGTGCGCTGGGCCGCTACCTATGCGGCCAACCGGCGCGTTCCGCTGCACATCGTCTACGCGATCGGCGCCCCGATCGACTTCGGACCCGGCATCGGGGTGCCCCAGTTCGACTACGACAGGTACCAGCAGGAGGGCCGGGAAGCGCTCGACGCCGCCCGCGCATCCGCCGCGGCGACCAGCGCCCCGGTCGGCGAGCTGGACATCACTACCGATCTTGTGGAGGCGCCACCGATTCCGGTCCTGCGCGACCGATCCAAGACCGCACGCCTGCTCGTCATCGGCACCCACGGGCTCGGCGTCTTCAACCGCAGCATTCTGGGCTCGGTGGGCACGGCGCTGGCCCGGCACGCCGTATGCCCGGTCACGGTTGTCCCGGAGAAGGCCGATGGCTTCGACGGACCGGTGGTTGTCGGCGTCGACGGCTCGCGGTGCAGCGCCGACGCCATCGGGATCGCGTTCGACGAGGCCGCGCACCGCGGCGCCGAGCTGGTCGCGGTGCACACCTGGTCGGAGTTCTTCCGCTACATCTCGCGGGCCGAAATGCGGGAAGAGGCCGAGGAATTGCTCTCCCAGAGCCTGGCCGGGTACGCCGAGAGGTATCCGGAGGTGCGGGTGCGGCGCGTCGTCGTCGAAGATCGCCCCGCCAAGCGACTGCTCGACGAGGGTGAGAATGCGCAACTGATCGTCGTCGGCAGCCACGGGCGTGGCGGTTTCGCCGGGATGACCCTCGGCTCGGTCAGCCAGGCCGTGCTGCACGGGGCGAAAGTACCGGTGATCATCGCCAGGTCGGCGAGCTGATCCCGGCAGGGGTTGCAGAAGGTCGATACTGCCGGCCATCACACCGCGGTGAATCCCCTCCGTGGTGGTGCCGTCCCGCATGTCGGCGACGTCGCTCCCCGCCTGGTCACCCTGCTCGTGATGGAACCGGGAAGCCTGGTGATGGAACGGAAGATGTTGCGCGGCATCGAAAGCCGTGCCGAGCGACGCGGCTGGGAACACCGGCCGCCCGAAGTGACCAAGGACCCTTTCGCCCAGGCGGAAGGCCCGTATACGCACGTCCACGCACCGAGAACACTCGAAATATGACCGCCAATGACGCGCCGGCCATCCCGGTACCCGATCACCCGACGATTCTGGCGGCGCTACGCCTGGCCGCCCGTGCGCCGTCGGTGCACAACACCCAGCCATGGCGCTGGATCCTGGACGGCACCCGCCTGCACCTGCACACCGACGCCGACCGGCTGCTGACCTCGACCGACCCGCTCGGCCGCCAGCTGGTGATCAGCTGCGGCACCATGCTGCACCACGTTCGCACCGTCTTCGCCGACCGGGGCTGGCACACCGACACGGTACGCATACCCAACCCGCAGCGGCCCGATCATCTCGCGACGATCGAGTTCCGGCCGTGGCCGGACCCACCCGAGGGAGTCCACCCTCGCGCGCTCGCCATCGACCAGCGGCGCACCGACCGGCTGCCCTTGGACGAACCGGAGGGGTTCGCCGACATCCTGCCCCGGATACGCATGCTCAGCTCACCCCACGAGGTCGAACTCGATGTGCTCGACGAAAGCGCCCGGCCACGCCTGGCCGCCGCGTCCAGCCAGACCGGTGCCCTACGCGGCAACGACCTGCTGTATCAGACCGAATTGGAATGGTGGGCCGGGCATCCGGACACCGCTGAAGGCGTGCCGCCGTCCGCGCTGGTGTCGGACGCAGAGTTCGCGCGCGTCGGTGTCGGACGCGTCTTTCCCTCCGCCCCGCACTCGACGCGCCGCGCGCAGCTCGAAGACCGCGCGCGGCTGGTGGTGCTGAGTACCGGCGGCGACTCGGTCACCCGCTGGCTGCATACCGGCGAGGCACTGTCAGCCGTACTGCTGGAATGCACCGCGGCCGGACTGGCGACCTGCGCGCTGACCCATATCACCGAACTTCCGACCGGCCGGAGGCTGCTGACCGGCTTGATCCCCCGCCCAGCCACGCCGCAGGTGGTGATCCGCGTCGGAACCGCGCCCGAGGACAGCGAGATGATCCCACCCACCCCTCGCCGACCACTCACCGATATTCTCACCGTCCTCAACAACCACTGAGTCGAGACCGGGATCAGTACCCCGCATCACGGCGGCGGAATCCGGCCAGACCGACCGCCAGGCCCGCCGCCGCTATCGCGATGATCGCGAGAATCGGTGCGGCGGTGATGGTTTCGAATGGCGTTCGCGGGGGGCAGCACCCGGATCGTCGTTGTCTTGCCTGAGCCGTTCGGACCGAGAAATCCGTGTATCGCACCGGTGTGCACGGTCAGCTCCAGACCGTCGAGCGCCCGCGCGGCGCCGAAGGATTTCGTCAGACCGGCGATGGAGATCGCGGGCTCGGCCATCGCGGCATTCCTCTGTTCCCACTCCGCCGTCCCCGCGAGTTCGGTACCAGCGTGCGGTGCAACCGGCGGCGCTTCTGCTACAGCTTGTAGCCGATCCGGCGGAGCAGCTGCCTGCGGTCTTCCTCGTCGTCCGCGCTTTCCACCCCCAGCGGGGACGCGCCGTCGATCACACCGACTATGCCCCTGCCCAGCTCGGTCTCCGCGATCAGCACCTCGACCGAATTGGCGGTGGCACAGAATATCCCGCACACCTCGGGAACGTGCCGCACCGCATTGAGCACATTGACCGGGTATCCCTCGCGCAGGAACACGATGAACGAGTGTCCCGCGCCGACCGCGACGGCGTTCTTCGTGGCGAGCTCGACCAGATCATCGTCGTTGCCGGAGCGACGGACCAGCCGCGGCCCGGATGCCTCGCAGAACGCCAGCCCGAAGCGCAGATGCGGACCGATCCCCACCAGTGCCTCGTGCAGGTCTTCCACGGTCTTGATGAAGTGGGACTGCCCGATGATCACGTTGAGATCGTCCGGTTTGTCGATGCGCACCGCAGTCAACTCCATCCGAACATCGTGCGACTGGGCGCGTCGTGTCCGTCAGGGCAATTGGTCCCAGCGGCACGGGATCTTCGGCTCTGGCGGCGCCCGGCGGCTGCTCGCACCCGGCACGGCGGTAATGCCCACCATCGCGGGACCTTCGCCCCTGTGCAGTGGCAACCGGCGCGGCGCACGCTCATCACACGAGACCGAGGAGGCTTCGATGGAGTACCGGGTGGCCCTGGTGGAGTCGGCACCCGAGACGGTGCTGCGGGTGCCACGGGAGATTCGTCCGAACCCGAATCTGCTCGGCGAGGACATCGTCGACGGAATGCGGGAACTGACCGAGATCGCCCAACGCGCCGGATTGACCGCCAGCGGCGCGCCGACGATCACATTTCACCAAGAGCTGCCCGCCGACGAGGCGATCGCGGTGGATTTCGGCGTACCGGTGGAACCAGCGCCCAAGCTCGGCCCGAGTTCCGGGGCGGAAGTGGTCGTGGTTCCGGGAACGCTCGTCGCCCGCACCTGCCACCGCGGCAGCTACCGCGATCTCGGCGCGGCCTATACGGCGTTGCGGGCATGGCTGCACAACTCCGGCTATCGGACGACCGGCCCGCCGACCGAGGCGTACTTGATCGGTCCCGACGAAGTGGCCGATCCGCGGATGCTGCTCACGGAGATCCGTTTGCCGGTGGCTCCGGCACCGGCCATGGCCATACATCTCGACGCGCCGTTCGACGTAGCCGTGCGCCGCACCCGGGACGCCCTGCGACATCACGGGCTCAGCGTGATCGCCGATGTCGACGTTCAGGCCACACTGCGCGAGCAGATCGGCGAGCAGATCGAGAACTACCTGCTCCTCGGTGTCTGCGATCCCCGGCTCACCTATCGCGCGCTGACCGCGGACCGCCAGGCCGCGCTGCTGCTGTCCTGCACGGTGGTGGTGCGTTCCGTCGACACCGGCACGCTGGTCGAGGCCACCGATCCCGAGCTGCTGGTGCGCGTGACCACGCAGCCGGCGTTGCGCCCGGTCGCCGTGGATGCGCGTCGGTTACTCACCGCCGCGCTGGAGAGTCTCCGCGATTCGGCGCAGGCGTCGGCGTGACCGACCCCGTTACGCCGAACCGGTGCTCAGCGGAGTCGCGCGGCGTGACCAGCGGTGACGATGGTCCCACCGGCACGGGCACGAGGCCTCTCACCCGACCGAACAGACGCGAGCAAGCTCTTCGATATGCCGTGCAGGCCATGGATCTCCTACCCGCCGCCGTCGACTACGTGCGCCCACCGCGACGAACTCACCGGCCGCGACGTCTGGTTGTTCAGCGTCGGGCCCGGTGCGGCGCTCGGCGGCTGGACGGAGACCATCGCCGAGAGTCTGCGGCTGCCGACGGCACCCTCCATCTCGACTCATCCGTGAAAGGCGAACCCATGAGTTATCACCGTGATCCCCTCGCCCCCGCGGTCCACACCGCACACGAGTGGCTGCGCGCTGTCGCCGACGGACTCGGCACCGAGGACCGCCCCTTCGCGCACCGGGCCCTGCGCGCCTGGCTGCACTCGGTGCGTGACCGTATCGGCGTCAGTGCGGCGGCGCACCTGAGCGCCCAGCTGCCCGAACTGTTGCGCGGGATCTTCTATGAGGGCTGGGTTCCCGCTCACGTCCCCGTCCGGCACGATGTGCAGTCGTTCCTCAGCCAGTTCGCCGCCGAGGCAGGCGTTTCGCGCGACGAAGCGGTCGCACTCGCCGGCGCGGTCACCGACTCGCTCAGCGATCTGTTCTCCCCCGGGCAACTCGACCACGTCTTCGCGCTGCTGCCGGAGAATCTGCGGTCCATCCTGCGCGGTTCGGACCTGGCCAGCACGTTGACGGCGGCCGCTGTCACTCAACCGGAACCGTCTCGCTTCGACGACTTCGACAACCGGCTGCGAGCGCTGTCGGACGCCGTGGCGGCGCTGGTTCGCGGCCTCGAGGAACCGCTCGGCGGCGAGGCGCACAACGCCGCGCGGGTCTCCGCGGCTCAGCAGGCCCATCGGATCCTGCTCGCCGAAGGGCTGACCGGCTCCGCCGCGTCCACACGCTGAGATCGGGCCGAGTCGCGGTCGGTGTTCACTCCCTGGCCGCCTCGGGCCGGGGCAGCCGCCGTACCTCGGCGTGTTCCCGTAGTCGCTGGATCTCTCGCCCGATTCCGTCGGCGATCACGGCGATATCGGGTGCGGTGTCGTAGTCTCCGGTGATGCCGAAGGTCAGGCGGTCCGCGTAACTGAGGATCGCGATCGCGGTGCGCACCCGCATGGCGATCGGCACGGCCGGTAGCAACTCCAGGACCTTCCGCCCGCGGATGGTGAGTTGGTGGCGTGGGCCGGGCACGTTGGTCGCGAGCGCGCCGACACTCCGCTGGGGAAAGCGCGCCAGCAGCCGAATGCCCCAAGCCATGGGTGCGAAGGGCAACCGCCCCGCCAGCTCGAGCATCGAACTCTCGGCCCGGGCCTCACCTCTCGACTTGTGCTTCGTCATCCGGGCGCGAATAACGTCCAAGCGCTCGACCGGATCGGCCACATTGACCGGCAGGAATGGCAGCATCGCCGAAACGCGATTGTCGAGCGTGTATTTCCCCTCCGTGGACCGCATCGACACCGGAACGAGAATGCGCAACTTGTCGGGGGTCGGCCGCTCGTTCCGGCTGAGCAAAAGGTCACGGTACGCGGCGGCGACGGCTGCCAAGACGACATCGTTGACGGTGGCGCCGAACGCCCTGCCGATCTCCCGGACCTCCGGCAGCGCGGCCCGTGCGACAACGTAGCGGCGCTGCCGTCCGATGGGGCCGTTGAGGGAGCACTGAGCGGTCGGCGAAACCGCGGCCACAGCCAAGGGGGCCAGGCTGCGCGCCACGCCTATGAGGTATCGCGGCACGATAACCGGCAGTCGTATGCCTTGGCGAGCCACGCCCAGCCACTCCATCGCGGTACGGACCCGGGACTCGGGCGCGGCCTCGTCGGTCTCCGGCGCGACCGGATCGCAGAGGTTCTCGAAGACAGAGATGCCCGACACGCCGTCGACCAGGCTGTGATGCGCTTTGACGATCAGCGCCCACCGGTCCCCGGCCAGGTGTTCGACCACCATGCACTGCCACAGCGGGTGATCACGATCGAGCCGCTCCTCCAGTTCGGAGGCGACGAGTTCGCACAGCGCCGACTCGTCGCCGGGTGCGGGCAACGCGGTCCATCGGATGTGGCGGGCGAGATCGAAATTCGGGTCGTCCTCCCACACCGGCGTGGTCAGGTCGAGCGGCGCCCTGCGCACCTTCTGCCGGAGGCGGACATTCTGTTTCACGCCCCTGGCGAGCACGCCGATGAGCTCGTCTCTACTCGGTGGCGCTCCGGAAATGAGCGCCACGGCGCCGATCCCGAGACTGATATGACGGTCGGCGTCCTCCAGTTCGATGAAGCCCGAATCGAGGGGGCGTAGTTCTGTCATCGTGCATGCTCCGGGTGCGTCACTACGTGTCCTTGCCGATCGGCCTGCTCATTCGCCGCCACTCGGACTCCCAGGCCGCGCTGCGGATCCGGCCCAGCAGCCAGCTCGTAGTGAGCATCAGAGCTATTGCGGCACAACCTATCCCGGCCAGCGTGGCCAAGCCGGTCAGTATTCCGGACCACGCCGCGTCGGAAGACGGCCGCGGCGGCGCGGTCACTGTTTCGTCCGGGCCGAGCCAAACCGTGACACGGCTGCCGAGTTCGGTCGTACCGGGAACCTCCACGGTCGCGCTGTGTTCGCGGCCGCCGCGGGTCCAGTGCACGGGTGCTGCGCGCTGTTCTTGGATGCCCTCGTATCGGGCCGCCGTCACCCTCCGCACCGGTTCGCCCGCCACGGTGGCCGTCACCGCGACTTTCTCCGCGTTCTCGGTGCGGATCCGCTCGACCGCGGACGTGTAACCGGCCGTCCCGGCCGCGCCCGCCACCGGGACGGCGAGCAGTACCACCGCCGCGGCCAGCAGTCGCACCAGTGCCTCCCACCGGTCCGAGGCGCGCATGAGCGGATTGACGCTCCATGGCCGTGATCGCCATAGACGGACCACCGCCGACGGATACTGCGACACCTCGATCACCTCTTTCGAGCACCCGCGTCGGAGACGACCGCGTCCAGCGGATGCAGCACTTCGTCGAGCGGGCGGCGCGCAGTGGCGGGCACGGGGCCCGCCCCTTCTTCCGCCCATCCGATCCGGACGACGATGTGCGGGTAACCGCTCTCGCCGAGAACATTCGTCCGGATCCGGTTTCGGGTGCCGGTCAGCTCCAGCGGTTCGGTCAACGGGCACGTGGCCAGACCGAGTGTCGTGGCGGTCAGCAACACCGCGCTGGCCGCCTCGCCTGCCCGCAATCGCGACAAGCGATCATCTCCGGGCGTACTGAGCACGATCAGGCGGTCGGCGGCGTCGACATCGCCGATAACCGTCTGCGGCAGCCCCGGATTCGAGAACGGCCGCACGGCCGGATCGGCGGCCAGCAGCACCGCGTGCCGCCCGGGTGCGCTGTGCCTGCCGCTCCACTGGGCCAGTTCCAGGCCGTAGGAGAAGTCGCGGGTATGTTCCCAGGCCGCCTGCTCGAATGCCCGCAGCAACTGGGTCCGAGCAGGTTCGGCATCGATGCAGCGCGCGCGAACTCCGTGCCCCGCACCGGCGGCGACGGTCTCGACGTAGGCGACGGGCACCGGCCGGGCGGCGTAACGCCGGCGATCGGTGTGTCGCCGGTGGATGGCTCCTGCCATCCGGACCGCTTCGGGAGTGGTGGTGGCGGCGTGGAATTCGACGACAGCCAGATGCCGCGGCTCGGCCGGATCCGGCAGCCGATGGATCACCGTCTCCCACCCGAGTCCGCGCGCCGCGACCCGCAGATGGTGCAGTGCCGCCCCACAACTCAGCAGCAGATCGCGACCGTCCGGGTCGGTGTGCGGCAGCCATCGGCTCTCGTCGGCATAGAGATGCACGGTGCTGTCACCGATTCGCCACAACCATGGCTGGGTGTTGTGCACCGATGGCGCCCGCACCGCCGAAGCCAGCGCGGAGTGAAGCGTGTCGCGGTCGGGGTGTGCACGCGACATCGCGGGCGCGTTGAACTGAGCCACGATATGCACCTCCCAGCTGACTACACCGGCTTGGTCCTGCATTCAGCATCGCGCGATGCGGCGGCGCAGATAGCAGTCGAAGGTCACCGAATGCGGGGCCCTCCGGCCACGGAACGGCCCACGCGGACGGGGCGACCGCCGCGGCACCGCCACGAAACGCCGGGGCTGCCGGTCGCTGATGTGACGAGCGGTGGTCCGGAAGGGGACCTTGGTCCTTACCAAGAGGGCCACTGCCATGCGTAGTCTCGACCCCACCACTTCTTCCCGGATTGGACACCACGATGATCACGGTGTTTCTGGTCGACGACCACGAGATAGTCCGCCGCGGCCTGGTCGATCTCCTCTCGGCGGACCCGGAGCTGTCGGTCGTCGGCGAGGCGGGCGATGTCGCGCAGGCCCTCGCCCGCATCCCGGCGCTGCGGCCGGACGTCGCCGTCCTCGACGTGCGCCTGCCGGACGGCAACGGCATCGAACTCTGCCGCGACCTGCTGTCCAAACTCGACGATCTGCGGTGCCTGATCCTCACCTCGTTCACCGACGAACAAGCCATGCTCGACGCCATCCTCGCGGGCGCCAGCGGCTACGTGGTCAAGGACATCAAAGGCATGGAGCTGGCGAAGGCCATCAAGGAAGTCGGAGCAGGACGCTCCCTGCTCGACAACCGCGCCGCCGCCGCCCTGATGCAACGGCTGCGCGCGAACACCCAGCAAGACGGCCCCTTGGCCGGACTCACCGAGCAGGAGCGCAAACTGCTCGACCTCCTCGGTGAGGGACTGACCAACCGGCAGATCGCACAGCGCATGTTCCTGGCGGAGAAGACGGTCAAGAACTACGTCTCCCGGCTGCTGGCCAAGCTCGGTCTGGAACGGCGCACCCAAGCAGCCGTCTACGCGTCGAAACTGCGCGCGCGGTCATCCGGGTCCACCGCCGATTTCTGATCTTCGCTGCACCCACCGAGCCGTCCCTCGCGCGGCAAGCGAGCCCGCGTCCGAATTGCCGAACGTTCACTTCGAGCAGTGCGTGAAATAATCTTGTTCTATGGCCACCTGCCATGCGCAGCCCGGGACTCGGAGCAGTCGACATGACCGATGACGCGCTGACCGATACCTACTCGGTGCGCGACACGCTGTCGCAGCTACGGCTTCGGGAACTGCTGGCCGAAGTCAAGGATCGCATCGAGCAGATCATCGACGCTCGCGATCGGATGGACGGCCTGATCGAGGCGATGCTGTCGGTCACCTCCGGCCTCGACCTCGATCGCACCCTGCGCACGATCGTGCATACGGCCACCTCGCTCGTCGACGCCCGCTACGGCGCGCTCGGCGTCCGCGGCCATGACCAGCAACTCACCCAGTTCATCTACGAAGGCATCGATGCACCGACCAGGAAACGGATCGGTGATCTCCCTCAGGGCCACGGTGTGCTCGGGCTGCTGTTCAGCCAGCCCAAACCGATCCGCCTGGACAACCTCGCGGACCATCCGTCCTCGGTCGGGTTCCCCGCGCACCATCCGCCGATGCGCACCTTCCTCGGCGTCCCCGTCCGCATTCGCGACCAGGTCTTCGGCAACCTGTACCTGACGGAGAAGGCCAACGGCCAGCCGTTCACCGAGGACGACGAGGTCATCGTGCGAGCGTTGGCGGCGGCGGCAGGTATCGCCATCGACAACGCGCACCTCTACGAATCCGCGCGCACCCGGCAGGCCTGGATCGAGGCCACTCGCGACATCACGACCGAATTCCTCGCGGGCACCGCGTCCAACCAGGTCTTGGCGCATCTCGTCGACGCGACCCGCCGGCTCACCCGCTCGGAGCGCGCGTTTCTCGCTGTCGTCCCGGACCCCGAGAGCGGGGCGGACGACATCACCGAACTGCTG
The DNA here is from genome assembly GCF_040681325.1 of Nocardia sp. NPDC051787. Taxonomy (NCBI): domain Bacteria; kingdom Bacillati; phylum Actinomycetota; class Actinomycetes; order Mycobacteriales; family Nocardiaceae; genus Nocardia; species Nocardia sp. NPDC051787. The sequence continues at coordinate 6,432 of NZ_JBFAYO010000043.1, read as the reverse complement.
ATCACGCACGTCGCGGGCACCGAAGAGCGCCAGCGGCCGGGGAAGCTGCCCTTCGGAGACGCCACGATCGGCGAGGCGTTCCGGCAGCGTGCGCCACAGCGCCTCGACGACTCACGCCGCGCCGATCTCGGCAAGATCTTCCCGGACGCGGGACCGGCGCTGGTCCTGCCCATGCAGACATCCGACTCCACCGTCGGTGTGCTGGTAGCGCTGCGTTCGGTGGAGTCGGCACCGTACGACGACGAGACCCTCGCGTTGACCGCGGCCTTCACCAACCAGGCGGCGCTGGCGATGCAATTGGCCGACGCGCAACGACGCATGCGTGAACTGGACATTCTGTCCGACCGCGACCGCATCGCCCGTGACCTGCACGACCATGTCATCCAGCGGCTGTTCGCCGTCGGCCTCAACCTGCAGGGCACCGTGCCCCGCTCACGCGTGCCGGAAGTGCGGGAACGGCTTACCGAGGCGATCAACGACCTGCAGGACGTCGTCCAGGAGATCCGGACCTCGATCTTCGATCTGCACGGCGGCAACGGCCACAGCGCGCGACTCCGGCAGCGTATCGAGGAGGCGATCCGGCAGCAGACCTACGCCAGCCCGATCCGCACCTCCGTTCACATCGCTGGCCCGCTCTCGGTGATCGAGCCCGAGCTGGCCGACCACGCGGAAGCCGTGGTGCGGGAGGCGGTCAGCAACGCTGTCCGGCACTCCGGCGCCCAGTCGGTCTCGGTCGAAATCGCGGTCGCCGATGACCTGACGATCCTCGTCGAGGACGACGGATGCGGAATACCGGAGAATGTCACCCCCAGCGGTTTGACGAACCTGGCCCGGCGCGCCGAGGAGTTGGACGGGACCTTCACGATCGGCTCCGGCACCGGCCCGGAGGGAAACACGGCCGGGACTCGATTGTGCTGGAAGGTCCCCCTGCGCTGAGCATCGGCTCGGCGAGCACTGGGCAACATACTCGTTCGCTCGCGGATGCGGTGTACCCGGGTGAAGAATGGTCGTATGCGAACCGTGCTCATTCTCGGTGCCGGGTTCGGGGGATTGGAGTTGGCCGCCCGCCTGTCGGGTTCGCTGGCCGACGAAGTCAGAGTCGTCCTGGTAGACCGGAACGATTCCTTCACCTTCGGCTTCGCCAAGCTGGAGATCCTGTTCCGGGACGTACCGCCGGAGGCTGTTCGTGTCCCGTACGCCGACCTCGCCCATCCGGGTGTCGAGTTCCGCCAAGAGGAGGTCACCGCGATCGACCCGCGGACCCGTCACGTCGTGACCGACCGATCCGAATACGATCCGGACATTCTCGTCGTCGCGCTCGGCGCCGACTACGACCCCGCCGCGACCCCGGGGTTCGGCGAGGACGGGTACGAGTACTACTCGATCGAGGGCGCCTGCCGGTTGCGGGACCGGCTCGACAGTTTCGACGGCGGGGACGTGATCCTCGCGATTCTGAGCGTCCCTTTCAAGTGCCCGCCCGCGCCCTATGAGGGTGCGATGCTCCTGCACGAGATGCTGACCCGGCGCGGGGTGCGCGACCGCACCCGCATGCGGGTGATCACCCCGATGGATTCGCCGATCCCGGTGTCGCCGGACACCTCCGCTGCCATCGTCGAGGCGCTGACCCGACGCGACATCGAATATTCCCCCGGGCACCGAGTCCACGCCCTCGATCCGAACCGGCACATGGCGGTCACCCGTACCGGCGATCTCCCCTACGACCTGTTCATCGGCATCCCGAAGCACCGCGTTCCGGCCGTCGTCGAAGCATCGGGGCTGACCGTGGGCGGGACGGACGGCTGGATCGCCGTCGACCCGCGCACCCTCGAAACGCCGTATCCGGACGTCTACGCCATAGGCGACTGCGCCGATGCCCCGGTCCCGCGCGCGGGCGTCTTCGCCGAGGACGCCGCCCGAACGGTCGCGGCGGGCATCGCAGCGAAGCTGCGTGGCTCGACGCCGTCCGAGAAGTACCTGGGCCGGGGCGTGTGCCATATCGAGTTCGGAGGCGGGCTGGTCGGCAAAGTCGACGCCGATTTCCTCTCCGGTCCGGCGCCGGTGGCGCCGTTTTCCGCGCCCTCGGCGGAGCTCGCGCGAGAGAAGGCCGACTCGGCCGCCGCCCGGCTCGACCGCTGGTTCAGCCGCTGATCGCGCGGCCTTCCGCCTCGCCGTCTCGCCACGCCTTTGTGAGCACGTCGGCGATCTCAGCCAGCCCGGATGCCACGGTCATCCGCCAATGCGTCGTCGATACGGCGTGGTTGTACACCGTGCCGTCGACGATCTCACTCCAGATCGACGCGCCGACGCAGCCGGTCGGGTCGTCCAAGGCGGCGGTGAAGTAGATGACATCACCCCGGTACACCGGCGGCCGGTACGCGGTGCGCAGGGCCACGGAGTGCACCGCCGCGTCCAGGATCCGGGTGACCCGGTCGGCGCCGAAGGAGGCGAACGGTTCGGGCAGTTCGGTGAACATCTGCGGGAGCGTGGACCAATCCACCTCGGCGACGTTGCCCAGATCCCCGGCCGCTTCACCGAGCAGACCGCCGATCAGCTCGGCCACCGGCACCTGACCGGCGTCGCTGGTCGGCGTGCCGGGCGGATCGGCCATGTAGCTGTCCATCACCGCCAAAAGGGCCACGGATTCGTCCTCGCACTGCAGCTGGACCGCCATTTCGTGCGCGATGACACCGCCGAAGGACCAACCCAGCAGGTGGTATGGGCCCTCCGGTTGGACCTGGCGGATCAGTTCGATATACCGGGCCGCCCAGTCCTGGATCGACTCCGGCATCACCGCCTCAGCGGTGGCCAGCACCGGGGTTTGCAGGCCGTAGAGGGGCCGGTCCGGATCGAGGTAGGCGGCCAACCCGGCATAAGACCAGGAAATCCCGGAAACCGGATGCACGCAGAACAGTGGCGCGGCCGAACCCCCCGGCCGCAGCGGCAACAACATCTCGAACGCCGCCTCGGTCTCCACACCGCCGCCGCCCGCCCGGCGCGCCAGATCCGCCACCAACTCACCAGGAGTTGGCGCGGTGAACACCCGCATCACCGGCACCTTCGTGCCCAACACACTCGACAGCCGAGTGGTCAGCTTCGCCGCGATCAGCGAGTTCCCACCGTGCTCGAAGAAGTTGTCGTCCATGCCGAACCGGTCGGCGCCCAGCACCTCCGCGAAGGCCCCGGCCACGATCTCCTCGACGGGGGTGGCGGGGGCGCGGAATTCCCGCTCCTGGAATTGCGGGGCGGGCAGTGCACGACGGTCGAGTTTGCCGTTGACTGTCAACGGCATGGTGTCGATCACGACGATGGCGGCGGGAACCATGTAGCCGGTCAGGAACTCGCTGACCTGGTTGCGGAGTTCGGTCGGGTCCGGCCGCGCACCTGGCTTGGGCAGGACGTATCCGATGAGTTGATCGCCGAGTATGACATCGGTGCGGACCAGCGCGACGGCCTGGCTGACGCCGGGGCAGCGCAGCAGTGCCGCTTCGACTTCCCCGAGTTCGATCCGGAAACCACGCAACTGCACCTGCTGATCACCCCGCCCGCTGTAGGCCAGCCCGGGCTCACCGCCGGACCGGGTCCAGCGCGCGATGTCCCCCGACCGGTACATCCGGGACCCGGGCGGCCCGAAGGGATTCGCCACGAACCGCGTCGCGGTCAAACCCGGCCGCCCCAAGTACCCGCGGGACAGCTGACTCCCGTCGACATAGATCTCACCGGGAGTGCCGAAAGGTGCGGGACGCAAGCGGATGTCGAGCACATGGGTGTCCAGCCCGGGCAGTGCCCGGCCGATGAGGCTTGTCGGACTATCCACCACGTGTTCATCGAGCGGCAGGAACGACACGTGCACGGTGGTCTCGGTGATGCCGTACATATTCACCAACCGCGGCGCGTCGGCGGGATGACGCTCGTACCAGCTCCGCAGGTGGCGCAGATCCAGCGCCTCGCCACCGAAGATCATGTACCGCAGCGCGAATTCTCCGGTCGTGGCCGAAGCCCCTCGGTCGGCCTCCACGAGTTGGCGGAACGCCGACGGGGTCTGGTTCAGCACCGTCACCTTCTCCCGGATGAGCAACTCGCGCAACAGCTCCGGTGAACGCGAGGTCGCGTAATCGACGACCACCACACTGCCGCCGGTCGTCAGCGCGCACCACAACTCCCACACCGAGAAATCGAACGCGAAGGAATGGAACAACGTCCACACATCACGCTCGTCGAACCCGAACAACGGTTGCGTGTCAGCGAATAGCTCGACCACATTCCGGTGTGTGACCCCGACACCCTTCGGCACTCCGGTGGAGCCGGAGGTATAGATGACGTACGCGAGGTTGTCCGGCCGAAGCGGCGCCACCCGCTCGGCGTCGGTCACCGGATCGTCGGCGAACTCCCCCGTCTGCTCCAGCAACACCACCGGCAGCTCGATATCGGGCAGGGCCGAGCGTTCCGCCGACGTGGTCAACACACATACCGGAGCAGCATCCGCCAGCACACCCATCACACGCTGCCTCGGATAGCTCAGATCGATCGGCAGGTACGCCGCACCGGCCATGAGCACACCCAGCAAGGCGACCGGCAGCTCCTGGCTACGTGATACGGACACGGCCACAAGGGATTCCGGCCCGGCGCCAGCTGCGATCAGTGCACGGGCAACCTGGTTCGCGCGCCGGTGCAAACCGTCGAAGCTCAGCGACGCGTCGCCGCATCGGATGGCCACCGCATCCGGTCTGCGTAGCGCCTGCTCCCCGACCAACTCGGGCAGTGTCGCAGCAGGCGCGGACGTGCCTGGAATCCCCGACTGCGCCGGGCTGACCTGGCTTGATCGCGCAGCGGCCTGACCACCGGCAAGGACATCCGCAACCTCGCCTTCGTCGAGAATGTCGATGTCCCACACCAGGACCGAGGGCTTACCCGTCGCCGCGGCCACGATGCGTTCGAAGCGGCGACCGAAGGCCTGAACGGTGGATTCGTCGAAAAGATCCGTGGCGTAAGTGAATGTCACGGCCAACTCCGCATGGTCACCGTCCTCGCCGACCCGGGGTTCGACGATCACCTGGAGATCGAACTTGGCCGTGATCGCGCCATTGTCGAGTGCGGTGACCGTCAGATCCGGCAGCTCGAGCGTGGGCTGCTCGAGGTTCTGGAACGAGAGCATCACGTTGAACAGCGGGTTGTGCGCTCCGTTGCGCGCCGGGTCGATCTCCTCGACGACTCGTTCGAAAGGTATGTCGGCGTTGGTGAATGCCGAAAGAGCCGTCTTCCTGGAGCGGTCGACCAGGTCGTGGAAGGTTGCCGCGGGATCGACTGCGACGCGCAGGGCGAGTGTGTTGACGAACATCCCGACCAGATCGTCCAGAGCTCGTTCGCCGCGACCGGCGATGGGGGTGCCGATCACGATGTCGGTGCCGCCGGACAGCCGCCCGAGCAGCGCCGCGAGGGCGGCGTGGACCGCCATGAACAACGTCGCGTTGTGGTCACGTGCGATCTGGCCTAGTCGTTCATGGACATGCGCCGGAATGGTGACGGTGGTCGACGCGCCGCGCATCGACGGCGTCGACCGGTGCGGGCGATCCATCGGCAGCTCCGGCGGTCCGGCCAGACCGGCCAGTTGGTCGCGCCAATACGACAGCTGCTGTGCGGCAACGGAATCCTCGTCGGCCGCGGTGCCGATGGTGGTGTGCTGCCAGAGGGCGAAGTCGGCGTACTGCACCGGCAGTGGCGACCAGTCCGGCGCACCGCCGTCGGTGCGGGCGAGGTAGGCGGTCACCAGATCGCGGGCCAGGGGCGCGAGCGACGCCCCGTCGGCGGAAATATGGTGCACCACGAGGACGAACAGGTGTTCGTCGCCGGAGCTGAACAGCCGCAGCCGGACAGGTACGGACGCGGTCACGTCGAAACCGGTGGACATCAGCTCGGTCACCATGGCCGTGACGTCGGTGGTGTCGTGTTCGACCACCAGCCCCTCGGGCAGTACCGCGTCGGTCGGCAGGATCTCCTGATACGGCAGCCCGTCGGAGTCGGCCGGGAAACGCGTGCGCAGCACCTCGTGGCGTTCCAGCACGTCGGCGACCGCCAAGCGCAGCGCGGGCAGGTCGAGGGCGCCGGTCAGCCGCAGGGCGAAGGGCATGTTGTAAGCGGGCGAGTCCGGGTCGATGCGGTTGAGCAACCACATCCGCTGTTGTGCCAGCGACAGCGGGATGTGATCGGGCCGGATCGAACGGACCAGTGGCGGACGGGAATCCACGCCGCCGGGAACGACCCGGGCGGCGAGTGCGGCGACCCGCGGCGCCTCGAACAAGTCACGGACCGTGACGTGGGAGTTCAGTACCTCGTTGACGCGGGCAACCACCCGGGTTGCGAGGAGTGAGTTGCCGCCGAGGGCGAAGAAGTCGTCCTCGGCGCCGACCCGCTCGACACCGAGCAGGTCGGCGAACA
>NZ_JBFAYO010000042.1:24969-48891 GCF_040681325.1 Nocardia sp. NPDC051787 | reverse complement strand
GCTGCGGGCTCACCGGCAACACCGAGACATCGGGGTCGACCGAAACACCCACCCAGCATCACCCGCCACAACCACCGACCACAACCCGCAGCCACGCACCCGACCGCCACACACAGCGAATTTTCCTCACCCACGGCGGAGCGCAGCACTCCTGGAAAGCTTCGCTCGAAAGTGGTGGTTGGGCCGATGTGGTCGCGCGGGGAACAAGCGTCCGGGGTCGCGCAACGGCTGGCCGGGCTTGATGTGAGATGAGCGGCACGTGGTTCTGTTGTCGCGGTGCGGGGCCGAAGGTAGATAGGTAGGTGCTGATCGGCACCACGAACCCGTGCCTGCGTTTGGGCGGGCTCTTCGGTCAGCGCTCGAATCGGGCGCGGAGGGTGGCGGTGGTGAATTCGGTGGCGGCGACGCGGAGGCGGTGGTGGCGGGGGACGACGGCGCGGTGATCGAAGACGGCGTAATCGCCGCGTTCGATGTGGCGCAGGATGTCGGCGTAGAGGGTGGTCGCGGTGTTGATGGCGGGGCGGACGCGCGGCTCGAGCAGGGCTATGCCGGGTTCGGCGCGGCGGTAGAGATCGCGGTTGACCGCGATGAGGTGGGCCAGGGCGCGGCGGACGCGCGGGTCGGTGCGTCCGGTGCGGCGGCACTCGAAGAGCAGGTCGTCGTCCACGCCGAACGCGGTGAGCGCGTCGGCGGGCAGGTAGACCCGGTCGCGATCGAGGTCCTCGCCGATATCGCGCAGGAAGTTGGTGAGCTGGAACGCCTCGCCGAGCGCGGCCGCGGCCGGTTCGGCCTCGGCTACCGGGGCGACCGTGCCGAGGACGGGGAGCAGCTGCAATCCGATCGCGGCCGCGGAGCCGCGCATGTACTCGTGTAGCTCGGCCATGGTGGCGTACCGGTTCCGGAAGCCCGGGGTGCCGGGCACATCCATCCGCATGGAATCCAGGAACGTCCAGAAGTGCTGCGGGGCAATGTCATAACGCCGGATGGTGTCGGTGACGGCGGCCAGGATGAGCGTGCGTGGCCGCGCACCGGCCCCCCAGCTGCGGGTGGCTACCGGGTTCGGGGTCCGCAGGACCGAGGTCGGATCATTGATCGGCGGCATGCCCGGTTCGAGCGCGCCGCTCAGCTCCCGCTCGATCAGGTCGAGCGCATCGGCCGGTCCGTCACCAAGCGCTCCTCCTTCGTCCGCTCCGCCTGGCTGACCGGCGCGATCGACGATGTCGTCCACCATTCGCGCGAACGCGTACAGCGCGTGCACCGCGGGCCGTCGCTGCGCCGACAGCAGCCGGGTGGCCAGAAAATAGGTGCGGCCGTGGGTGGCGGCGATCTGTCGGCATTCCCGGTAGGCGAGTGCGAGCAGGGCGTCAGCGGGTAGGTGATCGTCGGTCATGGAGCGGAGGGCGAGGCGGTGACGCTGGTTCGTGCGGTGCTCGGTGGGCTGGCGCGCAAGCGCAGCGGGTCCACGGTACGCAGCGACAGGGCCGCCACAACGGCGGCGAAGGTGGCGGCGGCGACATGCCAGAAGTTGTACAGGCCGATCGAACCGTCCGGCTGGAAGACCAGCATGAGCCAGGTACACACGCCCACCAGCGCCATCAGCGTGGCGGTGGACAGCGCGAACCCGGCGGCCAGCGCCAGCGGCCACGAGTAGTACCAGGGCAGTGCGGCGGGCGAGAGGATGACGATCGCGACGAACGCGATCAGGATGCCGAGCACCGCCTCCCGCTCGCTGTGCCGGAACCGCCACCACGTCCAGGCCAGCACCGCGACCAGAGTCAGCGCGCACATCGCGCGGGTCACCTCGAGCACCGACTCCAGCCGCAGCGGGGTTACCCAGGTGAAGGCGTGCGCCATCACGGTGGGCAGCGAAAGCCAGTTGATGATCTTCTTCGAGCCGGACAGCGCGGTCAGCCAGCCGATGCCGACACCGGCGATGGCCGAGGCGGCGACGAACACGACCGCGAACACGCTGAGGCCGAGACCGGCGATCTTCGCGAACATCAGCGCGGGATGCGGCATGTCGTCGGTGCGCTCGGCGGCGTCGCCGGGTTGTTCGCTGGCGGGCAGGTGCGCCGGGTCGCGCCCGACTCGCTGCGCCGCGCGGCGCTCGCGTTCGTGCAGCATCCAGATCCACACCAGGAACGGCAGCGCCACGCCCGCGGTCGCCTTGATGGCCACGCCGATCGCGACCACCACGATGCCCGCCACATGGTGGCGCTCCAGCACCAGCGCGATGCCCGCGCACATCAGCCCGACCATCAGCATCTCGTTGTGCACGCCGCCGATGAGGTGGATCAGCACCAGCGGGTTGAGCACCGCCAGCCACAACGCGACGGTCGGTTTGCCGCCGAGATGCTTGGTCAGATACGGCACCGCCCACATCATCAGCGCCAGGCCGGGCAGCATGACCAATCGCATCGCGATGGTGCCCGCCACCACGTTGTCGCCGGTGACGGCGGTGATCGCGCGTCCGAGCAGCAGGAACACCGGGCCGTAGGGTGCGGTGGTCGTGGTCCAGACCGGGCTCACGTTGTCCAGCAGCACACCGGGATTGGCGACCGGGCCGACCTGGTAGGGGTCGAAGCCGTCGCGCAGCAGTGCGCCCTGCGCCAGGTAGGAGTAGGCGTCGCGGCTGAACATCGGCACGGCGAACAGCAGCGGGGCGATCCAGATGCCGACGATCGCCCGTAGCTCGTTCAGCGTCACCCCGGCGCCGACCCGGTCGCCGGTGCCGATCGTGGCGCGCCCGAGCCGGACCCAGGCGGTGACCATCAGCAGCACGCCGATCCAGATGCAGATGGTGGACAGCGCGTAACCGTGCCCGAACCGCAGCCAGGACAGGTGCATGGCCTCCAGCAGCGGGTCGCGCTTGCGGACGCTGCCCGCCCCGAACCCGCCGAAGGTGATCATGATGGCGCCGAAGAAGCCGAGCAGGGCGGCGTGGCCCTCGGGGCTTCTGGCGAAGTCGGCGTAGGCGCGCATCCACCACAGGAAACCACGGGGGGCGGCCGATTCGCGACGTGCGGAGGTGGGTGATGCGAGGTCGGTGATGCCAGGAGAGGCGGCCTCTGCGGTGCGCGTTTCGGGGGATGCCATCTGGTGTCGGTCCCCCCGAATGGTCGGCGGTCGCAACCGCGAGCGAATAGGTCGGCGCTTAGTTTACGGCGTCGCCTCGAACACTATCCGGCTGGTGCGCGGGGTTCCACGCGGCCCGCGCCGGATATGTCCGGAAATGCGGGTTGCCGCTAGTTTTCCGGAAAGCAGCGCGGTCGGCACGCCGACACCAGGGGTCGTGCCGCAACCCGCGATAACCACGTTGTCGCTGGAGCGGGGGAAATTGCTCGGTCGAAACGGACCGGTTTGCCGGAAAAGGTGCGCCGCGGAGAATGGTGTGCCCGCCAGCATTCCGGCGTCGAGCCATGTTTGCGGCGTGTCGAGCCGATCGACGGCGAAGTGCTCGGCGATGCCGCGGTACCCGCGCGCTTCCAGAACCGTGAGCAGCTCGCGCAGGTAGGCCGGCCCCAGCCGTTGCCAGTCCAGCGGCGCCGCCACCAGATTCGGGCACGGCGCGAGCACGGAGAACGGTTCGTACCGTCCGTCGCGCCGGTCGATGAACAGGCTCGGGTCGGTGAGCGCGGGCCGGGTCAGCAGCAGCGAGGGGTCGCTCATCAACTCGCCACGGCCGCGGGGCGCGGTGATCTCGGCGAACGTGCTGTCCCAGGCATGCCCGAACTCGATGGTGTGGTGTGCCTGCACCGGCCAGCTCGCCGCGATCGCGGCGGGGACGGTGCCGTGCGCGACGACCGCAGAGGGTGAGGCACGCAATCCGCGCCTGGGCCGCACGCCGAAACGGTCGAGCGACCCGAGGTCGGCGGTGAGCACGAGCGCGTCGCAGGCGAACGAGCGTCCGTCGGCGGTGCGGGCGCGGCGGGCCCTGCGGCCCGCGTAGTCGATCCCGGTCACCTCGGCGCCGAGTTCCAGCCTGCCGCCCGCGTCGGTGAACGCCTGCGCCAGCGCCACCGCGATCGCGCGCATGCCGCCCTCGGGGAAGTAGACGCCCAACGAGGTGTCCATATGCGGGATCGCGCCGTACACGGCGAGCGCCTGGGCGGGCGGCATGCCCGCGTAGAGGGCCTGGAAGGTGAACAGGCGGGCCAGGCGCGGATCGCGCAGGAACCGGCGCACCCGGGGCCCGAGTCGCCCGAAGCCGCCGAGCCGCACCAATTCGACGAGCGCGCGGCGCTTTTCGGCGAGCCCCACCATATCCAGCGGCGAGTCGAAGTTGGTGTCCATGAACTCGGTGAACTCGGCCGCGTAGACGCGGGCCAGCCAGTCACGCAGGCGCCGGTATCCGCGCGCCTCAGCGGGGCCACAGGTCTGCTCGACCTCCGCTTCCATCGCGTCCGCGTCGGCGAACACCCTGATCTCGGCGCCGTCGGCGAACCGAGCGTGATAGCCGGGCGCCAGCCGGTGGATGCGCAGCGGGGGCACGCAGGTTTCCGGCGAGCGGCCGACGGCGGCGAGCGCGTCGGTGATCAGCTCCGGCAGCGTCAGCACGGTGGCGCCGGAATCGATGTCGTAGTCCGCGCCCCGGTAGCGCCCGACCCGGCCGCCGGGGTGGTCGGCGCGCTCGAGCAGCGTGACCGTGTGGCCCGCGCCGGTCAGGTACAGCGCGGCCGACAACCCGGCCAGGCCCGCGCCGACGACCACCACGCGATCGGTCGGTCCCGCAACGGTTCTCACCTGGTCCGCCTCCTCGCCGGGCCGTGCGTGGTCGAAGGCTCCGGGGCGATCACGCGGCGCGCTTGGTCGCGGCCAGCGCCATCGCGCGCAGCCGTTCCTTCGCCATGGGCGTCGCCGAACTGGCTTCGATGGCGGCCAAGCCGTTGTCGGTGAGTTCGGTAATCCTGCGTTCCACCTCGTCGACCGCGCCGAGCTCGACGAGCAGCGAGCGGAGCCGTTGCACCGCGTCCGCGCTCAGATCGGTGCCGATACTGGTGCGCAGCAGGGCGCCGGCGGCGGGGTCGCTGGCGTCGGCGCGGCGCAGCGCCTCGGCGAGCAGCACGGTGCGCTTTCCTTCGCGCAGGTCGTCACCGGAGGGCTTGCCGGTCACCGCCGGGTCGCCGAACACGCCGAGCAGGTCGTCGCGCAGCTGGAAGGCGATGCCGATGGCGGTGCCGAACGTGCGATATGCCTCGATCAGCCTCGGTTCGGCTTCGGCGATGGCCGCGCCCAGGTGCAGCGGGCGTTCGACGGTGTAGGCGGCGGTCTTGTACCGGTTGATCCGCAGCGCGGCCTCCACCGATTCGTCGGCGCCCGCCTCACCGTTGATGTCGAGCAGTTGGCCGCCGAGCACCTCGGTGCGCATATCGGCCCACACCGGCGCGAACCTGGCGATGGCCGCGGGCGGGAGACCGGACGTGTGCACCATGTCATCGGCCCAGGACAGCGCCAGATCCCCGATCAGGATGGCCACGCTGGTGCCGAAGTGGGCCGCGTCGCCCGTCCAGCCGCGGTCGCGGTGGCGCTGCTCGAAGTCGACGTGCACGGTGGGGAAACGGCGGCGGGTGCGGGAGGAATCGATGATGTCGTCGTGGATCAGCGCGCAGGCCTGGACCAGTTCCAGCGCCGAGCAGGCGGTGAGCACCGCGGCGGCCTGCGGTCCATGCGGATCGCCGCCCGCGCCGAGCCACCCGGTCCAGGCGAACGCGGGCCTGGTGCGTTTCCCGCCGCGCAGCACGAACTGCTCCAGTGCGTCCGCGGCCTCGACGAAGACCGGGCCAAGGCGCTCCACGGTGTCGCGGCGGGTGGCGAAGAAGCTGGTCAGCGCATCTTCCACGGCGGTGACGAAGGCGGGGGTGCCCGGCCGCGGCACGGCGGTCTGCGGCGTCTGGGTACCGATTCCGGCGGACAGGGGAGCCTCCAAGGTCGTGCGGATGGTGGACGCACTCCGTGCGGGGTGCCCGAGCGCTGCGGGTGATTCGCGGCCGAGCGAGATCGGTCGCGCGTGTCGTCCGGCGTGGCGAACATGCCACCTCGGTCCGAAGAATACGCGGGCCGTCCGAGCGACCCGACGGCGCTGCCACCGGTCACCTTTACACTGAACCGGTGACTTTCGACAACGTGCGGGGAAGCTCGACCCCTGGCCGGCCGTCCCGGACGCAACCGAACGTCTCTGCCACACCCTCGGTCGTCCAGAGTCTGCGGGCCCACACAGGGCGCACGGTGCCGTTCTCAGTGGAGTTCAATCCGCCCCGCGACGCCCCGGCCGAGGCGCGGCTGTGGCGCGCAGTGCGGCAGTTCGAGTGCATGCACCCGGCGTTCGTGTCGATGACCTACGGCGCGGGCGGTTCCACCCGCGACCGCACCGTGCGCGTCACCGGCCAGCTCGCGCAGGAGACCACGCTGCTGCCGGTGGCGCACCTGACCGCGGTGGAGCACAGCGTCGCCGAGCTGCGCTCGCTGGTCGGCGCCTACGCCGACTCCGGCATCCGCAACATCCTGGTGTTGCGCGGCGACCCGCCGGGCGATCCGCTCGGTGAGTGGCACAAGCACCCCGCGGGCGTCTCCTACGCCGAGGAGCTGGTGCGCATCGTGCGTGAACTCGGCGATTTCCACGTCGGCGTGGCCTCGTTCCCGCAGGGCCACCACCGCTCGCCGGACCTGGAGACCGACACCGCGTTCCTGGCCGCGAAACTGCGTGCGGGCGCGGAGTATTCGATCACCCAGATGTTCTTCGACGTCGAGCACTACCTGCGCCTGCGTGATCGTCTCGCGGCGTTCGATCCGATCGAGGCCGCCAAGCCGATCATCCCGGAGCTGATGCCGATCACCTCGCTGCGCACCGTCAAGCGCGCCGAGGAACTATGTGGCAGGCCGCTGCCCGCCGCGGTCATGGACCGGCTGCGCACGGCGGCAGGTGACGGCCCCGAGGAGAACGCTGCCGCGGTGCGCGCGGCGGGCATCGAGATCGCCACCGAGATGGCCCAGCGTCTGATCGACGAGGGCGCCCCCTGCCTGCACTTCATCACGCTCAACTTCGCCAAGGCGACCAGCGAGGTACTCACCAACCTCGGCTACGGCGTCACCGTCGCACCGATCAGCGCCTGAGTCGCGACATCAGCCGTAGCCCCGCACTGTGGCAGTCGAAGCGCTCCCGGTAACGGCGTTGCCGGGACCGCTTCCAGTTCGGTCGAGCCCGGCGGCGGTCTCAGGCCGCGCGCGCGGCGCGCAAGCCCCACGCCTCGGCGAGCAGCCGATGTGAGTCGAGCCGGTCGGCGTGCCGATGGGTGACGCTGGTGACCAGCAGTTCATCGGCACCGGTGAGCTGTTGCAGCGCGGCCAGCCGCTCCACGACGGTGCCCGGTGCGCCCACGAACTGGGTGGCCAGGCGGTCGTCGACCAGGCGTCGCTGTTCCGCGGTGAGCGGCTCGATGGTCGCCGGGTCCGCGTAGGGGGCCGCGCCCGTACCTCGTCGACCTGCTCGGCGAAGTCCAGTGGCTGCGCGCCGCGCTGCTGGAGCGCGCTCAGCGAGGCGATGAACCTCGACCGGTCCACGATGCGCCCCGGATCGAACGGCGGTGGAACCACGACACCATCGCGGATCTCGGTGCGGCCGGTCACGGAATCACCCACGGGTTTGCCGCCCTTGGGCCGCGCGGCTTCCGCACCGAACTGGCTGCGCCGATGACCCGAGCGTCCGAGCCCGAGGTCGAGCCGGCCCGGGTACAGCGCGTCGATCGTGCCGAACGCCTCCACGATCGACGCCGACGTGTGGTGGCCGGCCTGTACCGCCGCCGAACCCACCCGGATGCGCGTCGTCGCCGCCGCGACCAACCCGATGAGCGTGATCGACGACGAGCTCGCCACCGACACGAAGTGGTGTTCGGCCAGCCAATACCGGTAGTAGCCCCACTGTTCGGCGTGCTGGGCCAGATCGATGGTGTTGCGCAACGCCTGCTGCGGGGTCGAGCCCGCGCTGACCGGGGAGAGGTCCAGGATCGATAGTGGAACGGTCATGCTGTGTCTCCTTTCCGGTGTGAGCTGCGCCCTCCGTGGTGACGGCTTCGCTGCCGCCTCCGGTCCGGACCGCTCCTGACTGCGTCTCGCCGGCGCTCGGCTCCGTCATGCGCGGTGCGCGCTGTGTTGCTGGTTCGTTCGCTCACGCCGCCCGCCGCTGCCGTGGATTCTGTTCGCCCGCCTCGATGGCCACGCGCAGCCGGTTCTGCGCGGGCGCCACCGGGCAGGTCGCGAAATCGGTGAAGGCGCAGGGGAGGTTGGCCGCCCGGTTGAAGTCCAACACCACCGTGCCGTCCGCGTCCGGCACGCCGCCCGCGAGCGTGCGCGCTGCCGGGTAGGTCGTGACGCCGCTGGTCGCGTCGGTGAACAGCACCCGCAGGTGGGCCGGATCGCCGAACGCGACAACCCGTTCGGTCACCTCGCCGATGCGGAATTCGATGGTGCCCGCCGCGGTGTGATGGTGTTCGAGTCCGTCCACCACCGCGCCGGTGGTCACGGTCTGCGCTTCGTCGAACGGCGTGAACCGGCCGTGCACGATCCAGCGCGGGTCCGGCGCGTATGCGGGGATCCCGTCGAAGGTCGACAGGCCCGGTGCGGCCGGATCGTGCACCCGGACGGCGTAGCGGCCGGTGCGGCGGATCACCTCGAGCACCCGGTTCTCCTGCCGCACCCGCAGTCCCGGCGCCCCTTCGTCGGGTGTGACGATCTGCACGCCCGCGACGCCGACGCCGTCGTACTCCAGCCGGTCGGCGGGCTGCGCGGTGATGAACACCTTGTCGTCGGTGACCCACCAGGTGCCCGGCACGTCCGGCCGCCGCTCGGGGCGGTCGGTGAGCCAGTGCAGCGCGGTCAGGCTGAGGAAGCCGAGCGGGTCTCGCAACTGGTCCTCGCGCGCGTCGTGCCAGCGCGCCCACTCGGTCTCGAAAGCGCTGGTGATGCTGGTGGTCATGAGGCTGTCGCTCCTTCGGGGGCGGTGCTGTGGTGGTGGGGATTGCGCAGGCCGAGATGGTCACGCAGGCGGGTTGCGTTGCGCGCCATCACGCCGTGCCGTCGGCGTCGATCTGCCGGTGCAGCGCCGGGTGGACGCCCGGACCGGCCACGTGGGGAGCCAGGAACAGCGCTTGCTGCCACAGCTCGGTGCGCCGCCGGTGGGTCAACCGGCCGACGCGGCGATTCCGTTCGGCGCGCAGCGGCGCGGTGGGGTGTACGCGCTCACCGACGGGCGTCTCGTTGACACGCGGCGCGCGCAGGTGGGTGCGCCACCACCGTGCCGGGCCGGTACCGGACTCGACCCGGTCGGCTGGAACGTTGGGCCCAGGGCACGGCTCGGTCCCGGAGTCGGCCGCTTTCCGGTGGGAGAAGGCGGAATACACCATCAAGGCGATCCTTTCGGTGGGTGCCACCACGCGCTCGGCTCGTGGCCGGTGTGGGCTCCGGTGTGCGGATACGGGTGGTCGTGGCGGGCGCGGCCGGTCCGGGTCGGCTGCGGCATGGCGCCCGGTGTTCGTGCCGGATCAGCACCCGGCTGTGGCGGTAGGTCGGATGCGGCATCAGAAGGCGCTTTTCGCGACGGGTGCGGGAATGGCCGACAGCAGCTCACGCGTGTATTCGTGCCGCGGATTGTCGAATATGTCGGCAGTGCGGCCGCTTTCGACGACGCGGCCGTTGCGCAGCACCGCGACGTGATCGCTGATGCGGCGGACCACCGCCAGATCGTGCGAGATGAACAGGTAGCTCAGCGACAGCTCGCCCTGCAGGCGGTCCAGCAGCTGGAGGATCTGGGCCTGCACCGACGCGTCCAGCGCCGAGACCGGTTCGTCGAGCACGAGCAGCTCGGGATGCAGGGCCAGGGCCCGGGCGATGGCGACGCGCTGGCGCTGTCCGCCGGACAGTTCAGCGGGACGGCGCTGCGCGAACTCCGCAGGCAACGCGACCTGCTCGAGCAATTCGGCCACCCGTTCCCGGCGCGCCGAGCGAGCACCGATGCCGAAAGCGTGCAAAGGTTCCTCGACGATCGAGCCCACCCGCCAGCGCGGGTCCAAGGAGGCGTACGGGTTCTGGTACACCACCTGGAAGCGCCTGCGCAGCGCACGCAGTCGCGCGCCGCGCGCCTCGACAACTCCTGGCCGTCGAAGATGACCTCGCCGCGGTCGGGTTCGATGAGCCGCAACGCGATCCGCGCCGTGGTGGACTTGCCCGAGCCGGACTCCCCGACCAGCGACAGGGTTTCACCGCGGCCGAGCTCGAATCCGACTCCGGCCACCGCGGTCACCGTATCGCCGCCCTGTGCCCGGAATGTCTTGTGCACCTCCCGCAGGACCAGCAGCGGCTTGCCGGCCCGGGGTTCGGCGGCGCGATAGGCGCCGGGTGGAGCGAGGCTCGGCGAGGCGGCGAGCAGCCGCGTGGTGTACGGGTGGCGCGGCGAGCAGCTCGGTGGTCGGCCCACTCTCCACCACCTCGCCGCCGCTGAGCACGACGAGCCGGTCCGCGCGTTCGGCGGCCACGGCCAGATCGTGGGTGATCAGCAGCACCGCCGTGCCGCGCGCCGCGATCTGCTCCGCGAGCCGGTCCAGTACCCGGCGCGCGACGGTGGCGTCCAGCGCGCTGGTCGGCTCGTCGGCGATGACCAGGTCCGGCGCGCAGGCCAGGGCGGCCGCGATCAGCACCCGTTGGCGCTGTCCGCCGGACAGCTCATGCGGGTACTGCGCCGCTCGCAGCTCCGGCCGGTCCAGCCCGGCGTCGGCCAGCAGCTCGATTGCTCGGGCCCGCGCTGATCTGCGGTCGGCCAGGCCGTGCACCAGCAGCGCTTCGGCCACTTGGTCGCCGACGCGCCGCATGGGGTTCAGCGACAACCCCGGGTCCTGCGGGACGAAACCGATCCGGGCTCCGCGCAGCCGCCGCAGCGCGCGTTCGGACCCGATGTCGACCACCGAGCCGTCGAACGTGATGGTGCCACCGGTGATCTCGGCGTTGGTCCCGAGTAGCCCGATCACGGCTTGGGCGAGCGTGGACTTGCCGGAGCCGGACTCGCCGACCAGCGCAACCACCTCGCCGCGGGCCACGCCGAGCGAGACACCCGCCAGCGCGGTGACCGAGCCCGAATCGGAGAGATAGCGCACCCGCAGATCCTCGACGCGTAACAGCGGCGCCGGGTTCATGCGTGTTCCCCCTTCGCGATGGCGCGTCCGAGGCGCTGAGCGGCGAGGACGACGGCGATGATGACGAAGCCGGGCAGGGTGGTCATCCACCAGGCGGTCGCGAGATAGTTACGGCCTTCGGAGATCAGCGTGCCCCACTCGGGTGTCGGTGGTTTCGCGCCGTAGCCGAGGAAGCTGAGCGCCGACACCGACAGCACGGCCATGCCGAACTCGACCGCGGCCAGCGCGAGGACCGGTTGGTAGGCGTTGGGCAGCACATGCCCGGCCAGCGCCGTGTACCAGCGGACGCCCGCGGCGTGGGCGGCCTCCACATAGACCGCCTGACGCACCCGCAGCACCTCCGAACGCATCACGCGCGCGAAATTGGCCACCAGCGAAATACCCACCGCCACAGCCACATTGCCGGTGCCGAAGCCGAGCGCGGTCACCAGTGCCAGCGACAGCAGCAGCGAAGGGATGGACAGCAGCACGTCGACCGACCGCATGACGATCGCGTCGGCCACGCCGCCGATCGCACCCGACAGCAGGCCGAGAACCGACCCGGCGACGAGCGCGATGCCGACCGCGGCCAGGGTGGCGGTCAGCGAGAGCCCCGCGCCGTGCACCATCCGGGTGTAGAGGTCGCGCCCGAGATTGTCGGTGCCGAACCAGTGTTCGGCGCTGGGCGCCTGGAACTTCCGCGCCGGGACACCGGTCAGCGGATCGCCGCCCGCGAAGACCGACGGTGCCAGCGCCCACTCCATGGCGAGCAGCGCGACGGCGCCCGCCACCAGCAGTCCGGCATTGTCCCGCAACCACTTCCAGCTCACGGCCGGTCGCCGCAGGCCCGGCAGGACCGCACCGCGGCATTCCTCGGTCACGTCAACCACGAGTCGTCACCCCCTCGGCACGCGGTGCCGCGAGGACGACCGGCGGGCAAGTGTCAGGCACGGATGATCGCCTCCTCGGCGGCGTCGGCGGCGTCGACGGCGGTGGGCTCGGACTCGAGATCGACGCCGCGGCGCGACCGCGCCGCGAGGCGGGGGTCGAGCAGCGGATAGATCAGATCCACGGCGAGGTTGACGCTGACGAACACCACCGAGGTGAGCAGCACGATGCCCTGCACCACCGGGATGTCCTGGGCCAGCACGGCGGTCTGGGTCAGCCGCCCGACGCCCTGACGGGCGAAGACCGTCTCCACCACCACCGATCCGGCCAGCATGTTGCCGATCAGGACGCCCGCGATGGTGAACGCGGGCACGCTGGCCGGGCGCAGCACGTGGGTGCGCTGCACCCACCAGCGCGAACCGCCCTTGGCCAGCGCCACATCGACGAACGGCTGACGCCACGTGGTTTCCAGACCGGCGGTGAGCACCTGCGCGATCACCGCGCCGATCGGCAGGGCCAGGGTGAGCGCGGGCAGCACCGTGCCGGCGAAGCCGTGCCCGCCGAACGCGGGCGCCAGCCGCCAATGGAACGAGAACAGTTGCAGCAGTAGCAGTCCGGTCCAGAAGGTCGGTACCGACACCCCGAGCGACGGCAGCGCGGCCAGGGCGTTGCGCAGCCACGGACGGCGGGTGCAGGTGGCCGCGAACGCGACCGAGACGCCGCCGAGGACAGCGAAGAGCAACGCCGCGCCGGTCAGTGCGAGGGTAGCGGGCAGCGCGTCGCCGATCGCGTCGGTGACGGGCTGCCCCGTGGCGATGGAGTGCCCGAGATCGCCGCGGACGGCGTGCTCGAGCGCGCCCAGATACTGGTCCAACAGCGGCCGATCCACCCCCCGTAGCGGGCCTGCAGCTCGGCGATGGCGGCCTTGTCCACCGGCGTGCCGGCGCCGCCACCGTCGGCCGCGATCGAGACCGGGTCGGCGGGCAGCAGGTACAACACCACGAACGACAGCGTGAACGCCGCCCACAGCACCCAGATCGCCTGCAGCGCCCGCAGGACCAGATAGCGCGCCATGGCTACCGCCCGCTCAGCCAGGTGTCGAAGAACTGCAGCCGCGCCGAGGCTTCGAACTTCAGATCGTGTGTGTTCGCCCCGGCCCCGATCGCCTGGGACAGCTCGACGGTAGGGATCCACAAGCCCGCGTCGAGTATCTGCTGTTGTGCGATGCGGATCAGCGCGTTGCGCGGCGCCGTGTCCACGGTGCTCAGTTGCCCGGTCAGCGCGTCGTCCAGCGCGGGAATCGGCTCGCGGGCATTGAGGGTGCGGCCGTCGACCGCGAACGAGGTGCGCAGGATGTCGCCGTCGGCGCGGGTGCTGTTGTAATAGGCGGTGTCGAAGTTCTTGGCGTTCTGCCGGGCCGTGGTCTCCGCGGCCGATACCAGATCCAGCTTCAGCTCGACCCCGACTTGCCGCAGTTGCTGCTGCACCAGCTCGATGATCGCCTGGTTGCCCGCGAAGACTTGACTGAAGAGCACCGAGAACGACAGGCGTTCACCGTTCTTCGCCCGGATGCCGTCCGCGCCGGGGGCCCATCCCGCTTGGTCGAGGATGCCGCGTGCCTTGGCGGGATCGTAGGCCAGGCGTGCCGAGAGATCGGTGTAGCCGGGCGTGTTGCCGGCCAGCGTGCTGGTCGCGGGCTTGAACTGCGGGCCGAGCACGGTGTCCACCAGTTGCTTGCGGTCGATGGCGGGCAGCAGCGCCTGGGGCACCGCCGGATCGCGCAGCGGTCCGCGAGTGACGTTGGGCTGGAATCCGAACGGCACCCCGGGATTGGCGGTGCTGAATACCCGTCCGCCCCCGGCTTCGATCTGTGGCGCGTCCTGTGGCAGCGCGTCGCTGATCGCGTCCAGCTGGCCGGAGGCGAGACTGCCGGTGCGCACGCCGGACTCCGGCACCACGGTGAACTCGATCTTGTCGAGGTAGGCCTCACCACGGTGCGCGAACACCGCCGATCCCCAGTCGTAGCCGGTGCGCTTGGCCAGCGTCACCGCCGCGTCCTGGCGGTAGGACGTATAGGTGAACGGACCGCTGCCGACGTTGTCGCCGAGGCAGCGCTGCTCGGCGGGCCTGGCCGTGGTCACGTCGGCCAGGATGCCGAGCTGGGTGGTCGAGGACGCCTGCAGGAACTGCGCGTTGGGCTTGCTGAACTCCACCCGCGCGGTGAGCCGGTCGACGGCGGTGGTGGCGACATAGTTGGTGAGATAGCTGCTGCCCAGCGGTGCTTTGCCGGAACCCAGCTGCACGATCGAGTCGAACGTATTGCGCACCGAGTCCGCGGTGAGCGGCGTGCCGTCACTGAATGTGACGCCGTCGGTCAAGTGGAAGGTGAACACCTTCGCGTCCGGGCCCACCTCCCAGCGCTGTGCCAGCCACGGCTTCGGCTCGCCGGTGGCCGGATCCTGGTCGGTGAGCGAATCGACGATCTGCCGGGCCACGTAGATGGTCTGGTTGGTACCCGCCTGCGCCGGGTCCGAGCAGGTCGGCGCCTGGGACAGGCCGTAGCGCATGGTGCCGCCGGGCTGGGGCGGGCCCGCGTCGCCGCCGGGCGCGGCCGAATCACTGCCGCAGGCGGCCACCGTGGTGGTCGCGGCGAGCGCGCCTGCCAGCGCGAGGATTCGGTGACGGGATCGGATCACGGGGCAACTCCAGATACTTCGGTGCGGACGAGCTCCTCGCCCGATTCGGGATCGGCGTCGGCGATGCCGGTCGCCAACGGCCGGCTGGGAATGCGGCGGCGCAGTTCGGGCGCCACCTCGGTCTGGAACAGCTCCAGGCCGTCCAGGTACTGCTGTTCGGGGCGCCCGTCGCGTTCGGCGGACAGATGGATCACCTCGTGGCCGAGCCGCTCATGCTGGCGGCCGACCTTGTCGATCACCTGCTCGGGACTGCCGATCAACGCCGAGCTGCGCGTCACGAAGTCGTCCAGGGTCTCGAACACGACGGGCAGCCCGAGCTTGCGCGCCAAGGCCAGTCGTGCCTCGAAGATCGGCGCGAAGGCCGTCCGCGCCTCCTGCGAGGTGCGGGCCACCTGGAAGCCCGCGGTGCCCGCTCCGACGAGCGCGTCGGCCGGGTCGTTGCCGTAGAACGCCCAGCGCTCCCGGTAGTGGCGCACCAGCTCGGCGTAGGGCTCGATCGGATTGGTGACGTTCGCCGAGAACAGCGGATCGCCGTGGCGCGCAGCCAGTTCCACCGAATCGCGGCTGGTCGCGCTGCCGTGCCAGATCCGGATCTTCGGCTGCAACGGCCGCGGCAGCGCCGTGGCCTCGCGCAGCGGCGGACGAAACCGACCGGACCAGGTGACGCTGTCGCCGGCCCACAGTGCCCGCAGCAGCTCGTAGCCTTCGCGATTGCGATCCCACTGGTCGTCGGGGGTGACGTGGAACAGCTGTGCCTGCGCGGCGCCGTTGCCCTTGCCGATGATCAGCTCCAGCCGGCCGCCGGAGAGGTTGTCCAGCGTCGAGTAGTCCTCGAAGGCACGCACCGGGTCGAGCAGGTTCAGCGTGGTCACCGCGGTGAACAGCGTGATCCGCGCGGTCACGGCGGCCAGATGGGCCAGCAGCACCGGCGGCGCGGCGGACAGGAACGGATCCTCGTGCCGCTCGCCGACGGCGAACCCGTCGTAGCCGAGTTCCTCGGCCAGCCGCGCCTGGCCGACGACATCACGCAGGCGCTCGCGGGTACCGGGCAGGCGGCCGGTCCGCGGTTCCGGCACCCGGGTGACGAGGGTGAACAGCAGGAACTTCATGCGGTCGCTCCCAAACTCGGTGACCGGGGGGTGCTGCGACGTCGACGAGCCAGGTCTCTCGGTCGCTCTGGATGGTTGGTGCCGTCCCCTGTCAGCCGATGTCGGGGTCGAGCCGAATGATGATGCCCAGCAAGCGAATCCCTGGACAAGAGAAGTAATCACCGTGAGCGGAGATCTTGTCGCGCCCGGATTCATCGGATATTTGTAGTAGCCAGGCGTGCGCTGCCGGATCGATCCTGCGCGGTTGGCGTCGCGTCATCGCCGACGGGTGCGTGGCGCCGAACAGCGGCGGCCCGGTGCGGCATACGGCTTGCCCGTCGGGTCGAGTCGGCGCCGTCGATCCGGGCAAACTGGACTGCTCCGAAATTGCTGTCCGCAATATCGGCTGTTGAGTGCGTTTGCCAGAGTACTGTGCCCCTCGATCGTTCCGCCGATGAGGAGGTTTCGTGATCATGGTTCGCCGTATGACCATGTTGTCCGCTATCGCGACCGGCTCGGTCGCCATCGCGCTCGCGGGACCGGGCGCCGCGCTCGCGGCCCCGGACGTCCCGGCTCCCGCATTCTCCGACCACACCACGCAGACCGCCGCGCCCGGTGACCTTTGGGGCATCTACAACTCCGCGGTCAACGCGCTGCGCACGCTCGGCATCGAGCCGTTCCTGTATCCGGCCGCGGCGGCGTTGTGCCTCGACAACACGACCCTCGGCCTCGCGCCCGCGGTGGCAGGCTCCATTCCGGGCCCGTGGCCGAAGAACACCGTGCAGATCCCCGGCCTCGACCTCAACGCCGTCAAGGCGGGGCATGCCATGTTCACCTTCGTGCCCTACGGGCTCGGGCCGGACGGTTCGAACACCGCGGGCATGCAGGTCGCCTGGGTCAACCTGAATACCGGGCGCAGCGGCACGGCCACCATGGGGCCGCTGTCGGAGGTCGCCCGCGCGATGATCCCCGCCGCCGTTCCGCCGGAGCTGCGGCCCGCCGCGGAGCGGGCGATCCGGGACTTCCTCTTCGCGTCGCTTCCAATGGGCGGCGTGCGCGCGGTCCCGGTGGACACCGGCCGTGGCACCGTGCTCGCCGCGGTGTTCGGCACGGTCCAGAACGGCACGAAGTCCTGCCACTTCCTGCCGACAGTCGGAATCACCACCGTGCCATGAGGTTCGGCCAGCAACCCTCGTCCTGACCGTGCCGGTCGCCGGGGCACGGTCGTGAGTGAGCGTCAGCGAGTGAACCGACAATGCGGCGCGTATTCGCGGACGACGGGGCCGAGCGTCAGCGAGGCGCAGTCGTGACCGCTATACCAGAAGGCGACCTTTCCAGCGCACCGTGCCCCGGTGGCGGGCACGGTGCGAACGCGCCCAGAGCAGCAGGTACGCGCCCACCGACAGCGGGTGTGCCAGGGCGGCGAGGACATCCGGGTACCGGGGCGGTCCACCGGTTTCCGTCGAGCGGGCCAGCAGCCGACCCGCGACGGCGGCGAGATAGCCGAGCTGGCCGCTCCGCCGGACCGGGCCGCTGCCGAGCACGGCGGCGGCGGGCGGCAGCCAATAGGCAAGGGCGGCAAGCGCTCCCACTGCGGCGCCACCCGTTATCGTGCCGTCGTAGGCCGACCAGAGCCAGCGGGTGTAGCCCGCGTCCAGTTCGCGCGCGCCGCGGTACATCCTGGTTCGCGCGAGCGGACCCGCCGCAGCCAACGTCGTGAAGTGACCGGCCCGGCGCAGCGTGCGTGCGATCTCGAGATCCTCGGTGATGCTCCCGGCCACCGCGGCGTGGCCGCCCACCGCGCGGTACGCGGCGCTGTCGAACACGAGGAATTGGCCGCATGCCACCGCCGTGGACGGGCGCAGGCTCCGATCGGCGGCGTTGACCGGCAGCGTCGAGGCCCACGACCAGCACAGCAGGGGCTGCACCACCGCCTCGGCCGCCGACCCGGCCAGCTGGTACGGCCACGGCGAGACCAATGCGACGCCACCTCTGCGCAGAACCCCCACCGCCGCCGCGAGAGCCGTTGGCGCCAAGCGCACATCGGCGTCCAGGAAGATCAGCACCGGCGTCGCCACACCCTCGGCCAGCCGGACGCAGGCCGCCGCCTTGCCGGTCCAGCCGGGGTCGGGGTCGGACTCGATGCGCAGCAAGGTGAATCGGGGATCGCCATCGATCGCCGCGCGTGCGGCGGCGGAGGTGTCGTCGGTGGAGCCGTCGTCGAGGATGCGCACCGCCATCCGCGGAACCCCCAGCTGGGCACGCAGATCGGCGATCAGATCGGGTAGCCGGTCGGCCTCGTCGCGCGCCGGAACGCAGACGGTGACCGGTTCGATCACCGTCGTCGGCGTGTTCGCCAGCCGCGGCAGGGTGCACCGGTTGTATAGCGCGACGCCGGCGCCAAGCACCGCAAGCGCCGTGGCACAGGTGGGCAGGACGGAGTTCGCGCGCAACGTTTTCGGCCTATCGGCACTCACCATGGGCGCCACGCTATCCCGGCGCACCGGCCGTCCGCTCAGCGATTCTGCGTTACCGAGCGCCACCAGCGGCTCAGGGAGAACCCGACTTCCGGCGCGCCGGGCGGGGCGGGGTTGCGGTCCAGGTACGCCAGGGCGGCGATGATGGCGGCCACCGCGAGGGTGATGCCGCCGACGATGCCGGCCCAGCCCGCGAACGAGCGGGTGTTCGGGTCGGCATAACTGACCTCGGCCCGCAGCGTGGAGACGTCGCCGGGCGGCAGCTTCCAGGAGACGACGTTGTCGCCCTCGCGGCTGCCGTTGGTCTTCGCGACCCGGGCCGGGAACGCGATGGTGAACTGCACGTCGGAGCCGTGCGGCGGCACGGATTTCAGGTCGACCCGGCCGGTCAGGCTGACCAGGTCGCCGGTGCGCTGGAACTGCAACTGGAACATGCCCTGCGTCTGCTCGGACAGCTGCCCCAGCTGCTGCACCTCGCCGAACGACAAGTCTTCGAAGAACACCTGGCTGCCCGAGTATCCGTCTTGCGCGTACGGCTCCACCCGCACCTTCGCGGCGAGCGACTCGGGCGCCTTCAGCTGCGGACCCTTGTCGTCGGAGCCGGTGGGCACCACGGCGGCGACGATCCGGCCGGACACCCGGTCGTTGGACGACAGGCCCATCGACACCTGCACCCGCAGGCAACTCGCGAGCACCGGGACCAGCAACGCCGCCAGCAGGACGGCCGCCGCGACCCGCACGCCGCGGCGTGGACGGCCGCGCTGCGGGCGATCCGGGGCATCGGGCATCGTGGTGACGGGACTCGGCTGCACGGGTGACATCGTGCCAGGCCATCCGTCCGGAATGAAACGCGCCAGTCGCGGCGCGCGTCGGCCGGACAGCGGCCCGATGGCGGCCGTGCGTCGCCGCAAGCCGTGCTCCGGTCCGGCCCGGCGTTCTGCATGCCCGCCGTTCGGGCCAGGCGGCCGCGCCTGTAGGGCACAGAGGTGAAAAACATGGCAGGCTCGCTCGGCGGCCCTGAGGTCCGGGGATCTATCTGCGGCGGCGAGCGGGCCGGGTCCGGTCAGCGCCGCGCGCGAGCCGAGACGGCCAGCAAGGGCACGCCGAGCACACCCATCCCGACCAGGCCGTAACCCGCGGACGACGGCAGGCCGAGGAACGTGGCATGGGCCAGCGCCGACCCCAGCCAGGTCCACAGGAACAGCGCGACCGGCACGGCGAGCGCGCTCGCCGGCGGCGCAAGGACGGGATCGGGCGCCGCGTGTTCCCAGACCGCCAGCAATCCCGCCATCACGAGCGCTACAGCGAACCAACCCAGATAGTTCGTGTACGGAATCTGCGTCAGCCCGGGCAGGCCGGAGTCGGTGTCGCACCAGGTCCACTGCCCGTCGGCGACCATCTGCGGATCCAGGAACAGGTCCCAGCCCACCGCGCCGATCGCGGTCAGCGCGATCCGCGACGACGTGCGCCGCGACACCATTCCGGCCACCACCCATACCGGATACATCCCGCCGGTCCAGGCCAGCGCGACCATCAACGGCACGTCCAGCAGCGCGGGACCGAGCCGATCGGCCGCATAGGCGTAGCAGCCGAATGGCACGCCCGTCGCCGTGCCGATCACCTCGGCCAGCAGCCCGATGCCGGAGACGAGCGTCAGAAAGCCGAGGGCATAGCGGATTCCCCTGGTCGCGGTCGCATGTGCCAGCGCGGCACCGGCGGATAGCAGCACGACCACGATGGTGATCCGGTCGCGCGCACCGCCCACGGTGAGCGGATAACCGATCTGCGCGACAACCGTCAGCGCGACGAGGAACACCGGTAGGAGAAATCGCACGGAGCGGAACCAGGGCGCGGGATGCCCGGCGGTTTGTGCAGGGTGTTCGCGTGCCGGTCCGGTCCGGCCTGCCGCTGCGTGCGGTGGGTCGTCCGGGTGCGCATCCCGAACCACCGCGGACGTCGGTACCGATGGTGTGGGGTCGCGTGTAGGTTCCGTCTGGCCTGTCGCTGCGTGCGGTGGGTCATCCGGGTACGTCATCGCCGAACCACCGCGGACGTCGGCACCGATGGTGCGGGGGTGCTCGCGCGTCGCTGGGGCGTGGCGCGGCGAGTCCCCCGAGCCGGTCATCGCCCGAACCACCGCGGACGCCGGTGCCGCCGCAGGTCGCGCAGGGCGAGCTGGGCGGCCGTGCGGCCGCTCGCCCCGGAGACGCCGCCACCGGGATGAGTGGACGCGCCGGTCAGATACAGTCCCGGCGCGCCGGGCACCCGCTGCCGGGACAGTTCCGGCAGCGGACGCCACAGCATCATCTGGTCCAGCGACATCTCCACGTGCATGACGTTGCCGCCCACGAGCCCGAGTTCGCGCTCCAGGTCCACCGGCGTCTGCACGTGCCTGCGCAGCACCGAGTCGGCGAAACCGGGTGCGTAGGAATCGACTTCGGCGATGATCCGGTCGCCCTCCCGCTTCGCGAGCGCGGCCCAGTCGCGGCCGTCCGCCAGCCGGTACGGATGCCACTGCGCCCACAGCGACAGCTGGTGCTCGCCCGGCGGCGCGATGGTCGGGTCCAGCGCGGTGAAGCTCATCGCCAGCACCACCGGCCGCGGCGGCAGCTCCCCGGCCAGCGCCGCGCCATGCGCGCGGCGCAGGTGCGCTCGATCGGACACCAGGAATTGCAGGCCGCGAGCGGACTCCTCGATCGGGCTACCCGGGTAGCGCGGCAGCGCCCCGGCGGCGACCCGCACCACCATCCCGATACCGGGACCGACCCGGATGCGCCGCCGCCAGTCGTCCAGCTGTGCGGCGTCGAATCCGCCGTCGCGCAGCAGATCCAGCGTGGTGAGCACGTGGGTGCCCGCGATCACGATGGCGGCGCGCAGTTCTCGGCCCGACCCGGTGCGTACCCGCCAGCCGTCGCCTGCGCGCCGCAGGGCGGTCACCGCGTCGTTCGCGTGCACCACCCCGCCGTCGGATCGCAGCCGCGCGACCAGGGCCTCGGTCAGTGCGCCGCTGCCGCCAACGGCGCGGCCCGGCGGCAGCGTGTGCAGGAGCGCGGCGAAGCCGACCATCGGCGCCGTGCCCGGCTCCGACATCGGCGGACCGGATTGCGCGCCGAACCAGGCCAGCGACGCTTTCAGCCGTTCGTCCTCGAAGAAGGTGTCCAGCAACGCGTCTCCGGATTGCAGGAACTCCCGCGACAGCGCGCTCCCGCCGCCTTTCGCGTCCAGCCCCCAGAACGACCGCACCAGCCTGCCCGGCGTCGGCCCGCCACCGAAGGCACGCATCACGCGGGCGCTGCGCGGCCCCCACACCTGGACGAACCGGCGATACGACGCCGCGTCCCGCTGGCCGCAGGCCGCCGCGATCGACGCGCACGTCGCGTCCAGGTCGCGGTGGAACACGATGGCCGGGCGGCCTGCCCGCGCGGGTGTGAATCCCCATGGGTCGCAGTCGATATAGCACAGCCCGAAGCGGTCGAGCTCCAGCTCCTCGATGATGCCGGTGTGGCGGATCATGATGTGCGCCGACGAGCCGCGATCGACCCGATGGCCGGGGAACCGCTCGATCGTCGACACCGCGCCGCCGAGCACGTGGTCGCGTTCCAGCACGTCGACCGCGTGCCCGGCGCGGGCCAGGTAGCACGCGGCGACCAAGGCATTGTGCCCTGAGCCGACGACGATTACCGACACGTCACCCTCATAGCGGCAGCCGCCGGCCGAGGATCGCGAAGGGCCGGTTGTCGCCGGCGAACACGAAGTTGCGGACCACGTCGGTGAATCCTTCCCTGCGGTACAGCCGCCAGGCGCGGTTGTCCTCGCCGTCGACCTCGGGGGTCGACAGCAGCACGGCGCGCTCGGTCCGGTCGCGCAGCAACCGTTCCAGCAGCGTGGCGCCGATGCCGCGGCCCTGTGCGGTGGGATGCACATGCAGTTCGGTCAGCTCGAAATAGTCCGAGAGCAGTTCGCGCGTGGAGTGTTCCGGCCAGCCCGAGCGCCGCATTCCGCTGTGCACCTGCTGGTGCCACCACTGGTGGGCGGCGCCGCGGTAGCCGTAGGCGATCGCCACGATGGGCGCGCTGCGCAGATCGATCCGGCCCGAGTCGTCGGGCACCACCGCGGCGACGGCCTGCCAGCCGGGCCGGGTGGTGTGCTCGGTCCACATCGGCGCGCGGTGGTGCTCGGTGCCGCGCGGATAGTCCATCGCCGCGACGTAGACCGCCAGCGCGTCGTGCAGCCGGGAGCGCAGCGCCGCCACCGAGAGGTCGACGACGGCGGGTGCGGGAGTGTGATTGGGCTTGACGGCGGTCATGGCTCTCGTCGGTCGCGCGGACGCGGAAGTTTGTCGGTGGGCGTCTCTATATTCAAGCTCAATTCAAACGTTCGAATACCTGTTCGGTCCGGGCGGTGCTGGAATGTGGTGTGGCACGCCGTCTCCAGTGCGAGCGCGGACCCGGGTACGCGAAGTGGAGGGACGGCGATGTCTGGTCGAGTGGAACACCCGGGGCAGCCCGGCCGGGCCGGCAAACTGCTGGAGCGGGCGGACGGTTTGCTCATGCAAGCGGCGGGGGAGCGCGATCCGCGGGAGCGGTTCCGCACCGCCTACCTGGCCGCACTGCGCGGTGCGGGCGCGGTGCTCGCGCTCACGGGCGCCGATGCGGCACCCCGGGCGCGCTCGCGCAACGCGTGGGTGCTCCTGCAGCGCGCCGCGCCCGAGTTCGTGATGTGGGCCGACTACTTCAGCGCGCGCTCGGAGATCCGGGCCGCGCTGGAGGCGGGCCTGGATCGGAATGTCGACGATCACGAGGCCGACGAGTTCGCTTCCCGGGTAGGCGCATTCCTCCATGACGTGGAAGATCTCCTCTCGGCGTCGGCTCGGCTGCGACCCGCGCCGGGCTGGACCGGCGGCATGACCGCTTAAGTTATCGTCGAGCAGGCGTACCTGCGCCTTCGCTCCGGCCATGCGCGGGCTGAAGACGGACTCCGTCCGACTGCGCCCATAAGGTGGTCTGGCCCTGATCGAACTCGTATCATTGGTGTCAGATAGCCGCCAAGGTCGGCTATCTGTCGCCTACCCGGAGGCGACAGCCACGTCCTAGTGCCGGGGGAGGTACCGTGCCACTCTCCGAGCACGAGCAGCGCATGCTCGAACAGATCGAGAGCGCTCTCTATGCTGAGGATCCCAAATTCGCCTCGTCCGTCCGCGGCGGACGGCTTCGTTCGACCTCGAGTCGTCGCAGACTCCAGGCCGCGGCGTTGTTCGTCCTCGGCCTCTTTCTCCTCGTCGCGGGAATCGCAGCGCCCGTGAAGCCCGGCGGCTTCCCGATCATCAGCCTGATCGGGTTCATCGTCATGTTCGGTGCTGGCGTGCTCCTGCTACTGGGCACCTCCAAGAACGTCGCCAAGAACGACCGGTCCGGCGGCGGCGACGCCTCCTCGAGCGGCGGCTCCGGCGGACGTGGACGCCAGCGCAAGTCCGGTGGCTTCTCCGAACGCATGGAAGACCGCTTCCGGCGACGGTTCGAGCAAGAATAGCTCGCCCGTAGCCTGACAACTTCAGCACCGGGCATTCCCACCCTGCCGCCACCCATCGGACCCGCCGCCGCGTCATCGGGCGTCGAGG
>NZ_JBFAYO010000042.1:0-24959 GCF_040681325.1 Nocardia sp. NPDC051787 | reverse complement strand
GGCGCCTTTTCTACAAATAATCCCTCCCACTTACCTTCACAATTTCACCCCCGCGGGCCCCGCCGCACCGCAATGGTGCGGCGTCGCCGTCTCGTGCGTGTGGAAACCGGCCGCGCGGATGATCTTCGAGTGGGACTTCCCGGTTCCCCCACACCTCCCCACAAACTTCCCCCACCACGCCGCCCGCAGCGGTCCGCGCCCCGGGGATCAGAGCGTTTGCTGGGTGTTTTCGGGCGTTTGTCCCAGGGGGTGGCGCGTGTCGGCAGAACTCGTGAAAAGTTCTCCACGGCAGTGATAGCTGAGATGACCTGCGGAATCGTCTGGGTCGGGAGCCAGATCACCGCCTGTTTCGATTGAAAGTGGGGGAAAGTGGGGTAATGTGGAGCGCGCAGTACGGAAGGGCCGACCAGCGAGGTGATCGACTAGGGAGGTATCGAGATGTTTCTCGGTACCTACACACCTCGCCTGGACGACAAAGGGCGACTCACGTTGCCTGCGAAGTTTCGAGACGATCTGGCGGGAGGGTTGATGGTCACGAAGGGGCAGGACCACAGCCTTGCCGTGTACCCGAAGGAAGAGTTCACCGCGCTCGCCCGGCGGGCCGCGGCCGCGTCTCGAAGCAACCCGCAGGCTCGGGCGTTCGTCCGGGCACTCGCGGCCGGAACGGACGAGCAACGTCCGGACGCGCAGGGCCGGATCGTGTTGTCGGCCGACCACCGTCGCTACGCCAACCTGAAACGGGATTGCGTGGTGATCGGCTCGGTCGACTTCCTGGAGATATGGGACAAGCAGGCGTGGGAGTCCTACCTCGCCGAGCACGAGGAGGACTTCTCGCAAGCCAGAGACGAGTCGCTGGGCGGAATCTTCTAGCCGCGGGCGAACGAGTGCCGCGCGGTCTCTGCCCGGACGCGGACCCTGACGTACTTCCCCGACGCCAGGTGCCGGAGTTCGGTCAGAGACCACGGGGCATTCGTATCCGTATCGAAAGCACTGTGTATCAAGGCGACCCGTGTGCGGTGCGCGACAACGCGAGGCAAACTCCGGGAGGTCGAGGTGAACCGTGAACAGCGCGGCCCCCGCCACGTTCCGGTTCTGCTCGAACGGGCCGACGCGTTGCTCGGTCCGGCTCTGTCCGAGCCCGGCGCGATCTACGTCGACGCCACCCTCGGCCTCGGCGGTCACGCCGAGCACTTCCTGCGCACCTACCCGCACATCCATCTGGTCGGGCTGGACCGCGACACCACCGCGTTGAAACTGGCCGGCGAACGGCTCGAGCCATTCGCGGATCGGATCACCTTGGTGCACACCCGCTATGACGGCATCGCCGACGCGCTGACCGAAGCGGGACTGCCCGCCACCGGATCGGTCTCGGCGATTCTGATGGATTTGGGTGTCTCGTCGATGCAGTTGGACGAGGCCGACCGCGGCTTCGCGTACTCCGTCGACGCCCCGCTGGACATGCGGATGGATCCGACCAGCGGACCCACCGCCGCCGACGTGCTCAACACCTACAGCCACGGCGACCTGGCCCGGGTGCTGAAAACCTACGGCGAGGAACGCTTCGCGAGCCGGATCGCCGCCGAGGTGGTCCGGCGTCGCCAGATCAAGCCGTTCACCACCAGCGCCGAACTGGTGGAACTGCTGTACGCCACGATCCCCGCGGCCACCCGCCGCACCGGTGGGCATCCGGCCAAGCGCACCTTCCAGGCGCTGCGGGTGGAGGTCAACCGCGAACTCGATTCGCTGCGGGCCGCGCTGCCCGCAGCGCTCGCCGCGCTGCGTGTCGGCGGACGCATCGTCGTGATGTCCTACCAATCGCTGGAGGACAAAGTGGTCAAGCAGGAGTTCGCCGCGCGCACCACGTCCAGGACTCCGATGGGCCTGCCGGTCGAACTGCCCGGCATGGGACCGGAGTTCCGGCTGCTGACCCGCGGCGCGGAGAAGGCGACCGAACAGGAGATCGAAGAGAACCCGCGGGCGACGCCGGTCCGGATGCGTGCCGCGGAGCGGATCCAGGAGGCGTGATGACGAATCATTGCGCAGAGGAGGGGAACCGATGAGCGTGCGGACACGGACCGTCGAAGCGCCGGGCCGGGTCGCCCGGCGGGTCCAGGATGCCGAGCGGGTGAAATCCGGTGCGGCGCAGCGTGCCTACGCGCGGCGGCGGATGCGCGTCGAGAACGGCTCGGACAGCGCCTTTTTGCCTGCCGTGCGGCGCTCGGCGATGGCCGCGCGCATCCCCTTCGTCACCGCGCTCATCGCGCTGCTCGGCTGCGGTCTGGCGCTCACCCTGCTGCTGACCACCCGCGCCGCCGAGGACAGCTACCAGCTCGGCGACGCACGGGCCACCAACAGGCGACTGGCCGACGAGCGCGCCGCGTTGCAGCGTGAGGTGGAGGCCGCCGATTCGGCGCCGGAACTGGCCGCGCGAGCGCGGGAACTCGGCATGATCCCGGCCAGGGACCCGGCCCGCCTGCTCGTCGGCCCGGACGGCTCGGTCACGGTGATCGGCAAACCGACCCCGGCCCAGGGCGCCCCGGTGCCGCCGCTGAACGCATCGCCTACTCCGTCGCGCGCGGCCATGGGCGAACGGGTGGTCCCGGTGACCACCACGCCCGGCGCCCCGCCACAGGGACGTCCGAATACCGGGGCGCAGAACAGCGCTCAGGCGAACGCGGCGCCCGTACCGGGGAACCCGGCACCGGTGTCTCCTTCGCCGGTCGACCCGGCGCAGGCCGAACCGACGGCCCAACCAGCCGGCGCGCCGCAGCCGCAGGTGGACGTGGCTGTGCCGCAGGCACCGCAGCCGCGGGACGTACCCGGCGGAGTGCCGCGGTGACGCACCCGAGGCAAGCGCAGCGCCGGCGCCGCGGACCCTCCGCACCCAGGGCCGCGGCCAGGCCCCGCCAGGTTCCCGTGTCCGTCTCGGACGGTCCGGTCCGGCTGCGCCTCGGCGTCGGACGGGTGATCATGCTGGTCGCGCTCGCTGTGGTCGCGCTGCAACTGCTGTGGGTACAGAGCGTCGCGGCGCCGGGACTGTCGGCGCAGGCGGCCAGCCAGCGCACCACCCATCAACCGGACCCGGCGATCCGCGGGCCGATCACCGACCGCAACGGCAAGTCGCTTGCGTTCACCATCTCCGCGAAAGCCTTGACCTTCCAACCCGTTCGGGTTCGCCAGGAGCTCGCGGACGCCAGGGCCAAGAACGACAAGGCGCCCGACCCGGAGGAGCGGCTGCGCGCCATCGCGCGCACCATCCACGAAAAGGTGGGCAAGGACGCGCCCGCGGAGGCGGACCTGCTGGCGAAGCTGCGCAGCGACGAGCCGTTCGTGTACTTGGCGCGCAATGTCGATCCGCGTATCGCGGGTGAGATCACCGAGCAATTCTCCCAAGTCGGCTCGGAGCAGCAGAGCATCCGGGTGTACCCCGGCGGCTCGCTGGCGGCGAACGTTGTCGGCGCCACCGGCTGGGACGGCCACGGACAGGTCGGGCTGGAATCGTCGCTGGACTCGGTGCTGGCCGGTACCGACGGGTCGCACACCTACGATCGCGGTTCCGACGGCGCGGTCATCCCGGGCAGCTGGCGGGACGAACAGCCCGCGGTCAACGGGTCCGCCGTCGAGCTGACCCTGGATTCGGACCTGCAGTACTACGTGCAGCAACAGGTCCAGCAGGCCAAGGATGTCTCCGGTGCGGGCTCCGCTTCGGCCGTCGTCCTGGACGCCAAGACCGGACAGGTCCTGGCGATGGCCAACGACAACACCTTCAACCCCGCGCTGGGACCGCAGAAGTGGGCGGGCGCCGATCTGAGCAATCCGTCCGTCACGGACGTGTTCGAGCCGGGTTCGGTGAACAAGATCGTCACGGCGGCCGCGGCCATCGAGTACGGCTTGACCGATCCCGACGAGGTCGTGCAGGTGCCCAGCGCGATCCAGATGTCGGGGGTCACCGTGCACGACGCGTGGTCGCACGACGTCGAGCCGTACACCACCACGGGAATCTTCGGCCGATCCTCGAACGTGGGCACGCTCCTGCTGGCACAGCGGGTGGGGGAGAATCGCTTCGCCGACATGGCGCACCGGTTCGGGCTCGGCCGGCGCACGGGGATCGGCCTGCCGGGGGAGAGCGCTGGGCTGATGCCGGACCGCGACCAATGGTCCGGCGGCACGTTCGCGAATCTCCCTATCGGGCAAGGGCTTTCGATGACCAACTTGCAGATGGCCAGTATGTACCAGGCGATCGCCAATGACGGTGTCCGCATCCCGCCCCGCATCGTCCGCGCCGAGGTCGCGCCGGACGGCGCCCGTACCGAGGAGACCCAGCCGGACGGGGTGCGGGTGGTGAGCCCGCAGACCGCGGCCACGTTGCGGACGATGTTCCAGGCGGTCGTGCAGCGCGACCCGATGAACGCGAACCAGAACGGCACCGGATGGCCCGCGGCCATCACGGGGTATCAGGTGGCGGGCAAGACCGGTACCGCGCAGAAGGTGGACCCGAACTGCCGGTGCTATTCCACGTCGTCGTTCTGGATCACGTTCGCCGGCATGGTTCCCGCGGACAATCCGCGTTACGTGATCGGGCTCATGCTGGATGCCCCGATCCGCAGTTCGGACGGCAGCGGCGGCGGGTCGGTGGCTCCGCTGTTCCACAACATCGCCTCCTGGGCGCTGCAGCGGGACCGCGTTCCGCCGTCGGCGCAGCCGTCCCGGCGATTCGTGCTGCAGGCAGGGTGATCCGACCGCTGCCGCGGTGTGAGACCTGCGTGATCGGGTAGGAAGGCATCAGCACTGTGCACAGGAAACCGCAGGTGGGCGACGTGTTCGAGAAGCGGAGGGGATCGGCGGTCCGCCGTGCCCGGCGCGGTCTCGCCTGGCGGCGTCCGACCGGCGCGTGGCGTGCTCCGGACCGGGCGAGCGAACCCGTAGGGTGCGGTGGGCGAGGTACCCGACTTTGCGGTGGGGCGCATGGTCCCGCTGTGACCGGTCGCCGGTAACCTGACACGTCGATCGATGCCCCCGAAAGGAGCCTGGTTTCTGTGCAGTCCGGTCAACCGCGCGCATTGCGGCCAGAGCATTCGCCGTCGACGCCGCTGGCGTCGCTTGCCGCCGCCATCGGGGCGGCGACGAGCGACGCGACGGCTGCGCATGGCGTCTCGGTCACCGGCATCGAGCAGCGTTCCCATGCCGTGCTGCCCGGCGATCTGTTCGCGGCGCTGCCCGGCGCCCGCTCGCACGGCGCGCGTTTCGCGGCGGACGCAGTGGCGCGGGGCGCGGTCGCGGTGCTGACCGACGCGGCGGGTGCGGAGCTGGCGGGCCCCCTCGAGGTGCCGGTCCTGATCCGGGAGAACCCGAGGGCGGTACTCGGCGAGCTGTCCGCGGGGATCTACGGAAACCCGTCCGAGCGGCTGCGCATCGTCGGGATCACCGGAACCTCCGGCAAGACGACGACCTCCTATCTGGTCGAGGCCGGACTGGCCGCCGCGGGGCTGTCCACCGCGCTGATCGGCACCATCGAGACCAGGATGGGCGGCAGGCGGGTGCCGAGCGCGCTGACCACCCCGGAGGCGCCACAGCTGCACGCGATGTTCGCGCTCATGGTCGAGCAGGGAGTGGACGCGGTGGTGATGGAGGTTTCCAGCCACGCGCTGGCGCTGGGCCGGGTGGACGGGGTGCGGTTCGCGGTGGGCGCGTTCACCAATCTGTCGCAGGACCATCTGGATTTCCACGCCGACTTCGAGGACTACTTCGCCGCGAAACGCAAACTGTTCGAGCCGGATTCGCCTGTGGCGGCGCGCACCGCCGTGATCTGTGTGGACGACGAGTGGGGACGACGGCTGGCTGCTGGGCTCGCACGCCCGGTCACCGTGTCGACCGCCCGTTCCGCCGCCTGGAGCGTCACCGGCACGGTGTCGGCGCACGGCGGCGAACAGGACTTCATCGCGTCCGGTCCGCAGGGGGATGTCGCTGTGCGACTGCGGCTTCCCGGCCACTACAACATCGCCAACGGCTTGCTCGCCGTCGCCGTGTGCGCCGCCGCGGGAGTCGAGCCGTCGGTTGCCGCGCCCGCGCTGGCGACCGTGGACGTACCCGGCCGGATGCAGCGGGTGGAGCGCGGACAGGACTTCCTGGCGATCGTCGACTACGCGCACAAGCCAGCGGCGCTGGAATCGGTGATCGCCACGCTGCACGGGCATCTTGCGGCGGACACCGGGGGACGGCTCGCGGTGGTCGTCGGCGCGGGCGGCGACCGCGACGCGGCCAAGCGGCCGCTGATGGGCGCGGCGGGCGCGCGGGGGGCCGATCTGCTGATCATCACCGACGACAACCCGCGCACCGAGGACCCGGCGGCGATCCGCGCCGCCGTGCGCTCGGGTGCGCTCGAGGTGCCCGAGGCCGAGCGTGGCGAAGTGCGCGAGATCGGCGATCGGGCGGAAGCGATCGCGGCCGCGGTGGACTGGGCGCGCCCCGGTGACGTGGTGCTGGTCGCGGGCAAGGGACATGAGGCAGGGCAGGAGATCCAGGGCGTGAAGCATCCGTTCGACGACCGCGACGTCCTCGCGGCCGCATTGGAAAGACGCAGTCCGCAAGGTAACCACGCGGAGGACTTGACGGTTTCATGATCGAGATGACACTGCGGGAGATCGCGGACGTCGTCGGCGGCACGCTGCACGACGTCGCCGACCCGGAGGTGCGAGTGACCGGCGCGGCCGAATTCGATTCGCGCCGAATCGGTTCCGGCGACCTGTTCCTGGCGTTGCCGGGCGAGCGCGCCGACGGCCACGACTACGCCGTCGCGGCCGTCGCCGCGGGCGCGGTGGCGGTGCTGGCGGCGCGGCCGGTGGGCGTTCCCGCCATCGTGGTCACGGCGGACCGTGCCGCCATACCGTCGAATTCCGTTGCCCTGACGCACGATTCGGATGGGTCCGGCGCCGCCGTGCTCACCGCGCTCGCCGCGCTGGCGCGCGAGAGCGTGTCGCGCCTCGTCCTCGGCGGGCTGACCGTCGTCGGCGTCACCGGCTCGTCCGGCAAGACCTCGACCAAGGATCTGCTCGCCGCCGTGCTGGCTCCACTGGGCCCGGTGGTGGCTCCGCCGGGTTCGTTCAACAACGAACTCGGTCACCCGTGGACCGCGCTGCGCGCCGACGCGAGCACCCGATTCCTCGTCCTCGAGCTGTCCGCGCGCGGGCCGGGTCATATCGCCGCACTGGCCGAGGTCGCGCCGCCGAGCATCGGCGTGGTGCTCAACGTCGGCACCGCGCATCTGGGCGAGTTCGGTAGCCGCGAGGCCATCGCGAAGACCAAAGGCGAGCTGGTGGAGGCGCTGCCGCCGACCGGGC
The DNA here is from genome assembly GCF_040681325.1 of Nocardia sp. NPDC051787. Classification (NCBI taxonomy): domain Bacteria; kingdom Bacillati; phylum Actinomycetota; class Actinomycetes; order Mycobacteriales; family Nocardiaceae; genus Nocardia; species Nocardia sp. NPDC051787. Next base: position 17,622 of record NZ_JBFAYO010000042.1, on the reverse strand, counting down.
TCGCCGTGCTCAATGCCGACGATCTCCAGGTCGCCGCCATGGCCGCGCGCACGTCCGCGCGCGTGGTGACGGTCGGGCAGTCCACAATCGCCGACATCCGTGCCACCGACATCCGCCTCGACGATCAGGCCCGCGCCGCGTTCACCGTGCACACGTCCGCGGGCAGTGCCCAGGTGCGTCTGGCCGTCCATGGCGAGCACCAGGTCGGCAACGCGCTGTCGGCGATCGCGGTCGCGCTGGAATGCGGCGCGGATCTGGACGCCGCGGTGGCGGCGTTGTCCGGTGCGCGCGCGGCTTCGGCCCGCCGGATGGACGTGCGCACCACCGCCGACGGGATCACCGTCGTCAACGACTCCTACAACGCCAACCCGGATTCGGTCCGCGCCGCGCTCAAGGCATTGGTGAGCATGGCGCGCGCGGGCGAGGCGCCGCGGCGCAGCTGGGCGGTGCTGGGCGAGATGGCCGAGTTGGGCCAGGAATCGGTCATCGAGCACGACGCCATCGGCCGGCTCGCCGTGCGGCTGGACGTCAGCCGGGTGGTCGTCGTCGGAACCGGAAGGCCCTCCCGCGCACTGCACCAGGGAGCCGTGATGGAAGGGTCATGGGGCGAGGAATCGGTCCTCGTACCGGACATCGAGGCGGCGATCGCACTGCTCGACGAGGAAGTCGCGGCGGGCGACGTGGTGCTGGTCAAGGCATCGAAGTCGGTCGGACTGTGGGAGGTCGCCGAGCATCTGACCGACCCGGGCGCCGTGGCCGCACGCCGTGGCGCCCCGGCGAGCAGCGGGGCGGGACAGGACACGGAGGCAGCAGGATGAGACAGATTCTCTTTGCCGCGGCGATTGCGCTGACGGTCTCGATCCTGCTCACCCCGCTGTTGATCAGGTTGTTCGCCAAGCAGGGTTTCGGACAGGAGATCCGGGTCGACGGTCCCGCCAGCCATCAGGCCAAGCGCGGCACCCCGACCATGGGCGGCGTGGCGATCCTGGTGGGCATGTGGGCCGGGTATCTGGGATCCCATCTGATCGGCATCGGCTACAACGCCGACGGCCCATCGGCGTCGGCGATGCTGGTGCTCGGCCTGGCCACGGCGCTCGGCGCGGTGGGCTTCATCGACGACTTCATCAAGATCCGCAAGCAGCGCAACCTTGGCCTGACCGCGGCGGGCAAGTACCTCGGCCAACTGTCCGCGGCCGTGCTGTTCGGCGTGCTCGCATTGCAGTTCAAGGGCGGCAGCGGGCTCACACCGGCCAGCAGGCATCTGTCCTACGTGCGCGATATCAGCACGGTGACCATGGGCGTGGTCGTCTTCCTGGTGTTCGTGTGCTTCGTGGTGGTCGCCTGGTCCAACGCGGTGAACCTCACCGACGGCTTGGACGGGCTGGCCGCCGGATCGATGAGCCTGGTGCTCGGCGGATACGTGATCATCACCTTCTGGCAGTACTACCACGCCTGCGAGACCAAGCCGGAGACCGGTTGTTACAACGTGCGCGATCCGCTGGATCTCGCCCTGGTCTGCGCGGCGGGCGCCGCGGCGTGCGTCGGGTTCCTCTGGTGGAACGCCGCCCCGGCCAAGATCTTCATGGGTGACACCGGTTCGCTCGCGCTCGGCGGCCTGCTGGCGGGCCTGTCCATCACCACCCGGACCGAACTGCTGATGATCGTCATCGGCGCGCTGTTCGTCGCCGAGACGGCGTCGGTGGTGCTGCAGGTCGCGGTCTTCCGCACGACGCGCAACCGGCTGTTCAAGATGGCGCCGTTCCACCATCACTTCGAGCTCAGCAAATGGGCCGAGACCACGGTGATCATCAGATTCTGGCTGCTGGCCGCGATGGCCTCCGCCGTCGGGCTCGGTCTGTTCTACAGCGAATACCTCTCCGCGGTCGGGTGAACGAGATGGTCGAACATTCTCCGCGGGCCCTGCGCACACCAGGGCCCATGCTGGAATTCCTGCGCGGCCGGGACGTCCTGGTCGCCGGCTGGGGCGTGTCCGGGCGCTCGCTGGTCGAGCCGCTGCGCGATATCGGCGCGCGTCCGGTGGTCACCGATGGCGGCGCGGCCGCGCTGGCCGAGGCAGCCGGGCTCGGCTTGGACGTGGCCACCTGTACCGAGCTCCAAACCGCGGACTGGAGCCGGTTCGCGCTGGTGATCACCAGCCCGGGCTGGCGACCGGACTCGCCGGTGCTCGCGTCAGCGGTGGCCGAGGGCACGCCGGTGTGGGGTGACGTCGAGTTCGCCTGGTGGGTCGATCAGGCCAGGATCTACGGCCCGGTCCGCAAGTGGCTGGTCATCACCGGCACCAACGGCAAGACCACGACCACGCAGATGACCCACTCGATTCTGCGCGCCGCGGGTATCGCCAGCGTGGCCTGCGGCAACATCGGCCTCCCGATCCTGGACGCGTTGCGGCGCAATCCCGGTCCACAGGTGCTCGCGGTCGAGCTCTCGTCGTTCCAGCTGCACTGGGCGCCGTCGGTGCGGCCGGAGGCGGGCGTCGTGCTCAACGTGGCCGAGGACCACCTGGATTGGCACGGAGGCTTGGACGCCTACGCCGCGGCGAAGGCGCGAGCGCTGGTCGGCCGGGTCGGCGTGGTGGGTTTGGACGATCCGGTGGCTGCTTCGCTGGCGCGCAAGTCCAAGGCCCGCCGGACCGTTGGCTTCCGGGTCGGGGTGCCCGCCGACGGCGAACTCGGCGTGGTCGACGGCAAGCTGCTCGACCGCGCGTTCACCAAGGCCGCGATCCTGGCCGAGGTCGCCGACATCAGCCCACCCGGTCCCGCGGGCGTCGCCGACGCGCTCGCCGCCTCCGCGCTGACCAGGGCGATCGACGTCGCGCCGCAGTTCGTCCGGGAGGGGTTGATCGAGCACAAGGTCGGCCCGCACCGCGCCGCCTTCGTGCGCGAGCTGGCGGGGGTCGAGTTCGTCGACGACTCCAAGGCCACCAACCCGCATGCCGCGCGCGCCTCGATCCTCGCGCATCCGCAGGTGGTCTGGGTGGCCGGTGGCCAGCTCAAGGGCGCGCACGTCGAGGACCTGATCGAGGAGGTCGCCGACCGCTTGGTCGCGGCCGTGCTGATCGGTGCCGACGCGCCGGTGATCGCGGCCGCGCTGGCGCGACACGCGCCCGAGGTCCCGGTCGTCGAGCTGGTTACGGGAGACGATGCAGGGATGGGTGACGAAGCGTCGCGGAACGCCGCGGCCGACGCCGTCATGGCGCGTGCCGTGCGCGCGGCGGCCGGATTCGCCCGGCCCGGCGACACCGTGCTGCTGGCTCCCGCCGCCGCCTCGCTGGACATGTTCGCCGATTACACGCACCGGGGCCGCAGCTTCGCCGCGGCGGTGCACGCCCTGGAAGACGGTGACATCGGAAGGCGGCTATGACGGAAGCGGCGCGGCGCAAGCGCGAGTCGGTCCCACGATTCTGGGCCTGGCTGGCGCGGCCGCTGGCGTCGTTCCATCTGGTGGTCACCATCGCCACCCTGCTCACCGTGCTCGGGCTGGTGATGGTGCTGTCGGCCTCCAGCGTCGAGGCCTACGCCGACGGCGGATCGGCCTACTCGCTGTTCATTCAGCAGGCCATGTTCGCCGCGGTCGGTACGGTGCTGTTCTATCTGGCGCTGCGCATCCCGCTGCGCAGGTTGCGGCAGTGGTCGTTCCCGTTGTTCGCGCTTTCGGTGCTCGCCCTGCTGCTGGTGCTCATTCCCGGCATCGGCTCGCAGGTGCAGGGCGCGCGCCGCTGGCTGGTGCTCGGGCCGGTCTCGGTGCAGCCGTCGGAGGTCGTGAAGGTGACGCTGGTGGTGTGGGGCGCGCATCTGCTTGCCTCTCGCCGCGCCGAGCACGCGAGCCTCAAGGACGTCCTGGTTCCGCTGGTGCCCGCCGGTCTGCTGGTGTGCCTGCTCGTCGTGCTGCAACCGAACCTGTCCACCACGATCGCGCTGGGTGTGGTGCTCGCGGCGCTGCTGTGGTTCGGCGGTCTGCCGGTGCGCCTGTTCGTGACGATCGCGCTGTCCGGTGTGATCGCCGCCGGGGTGCTCGCGCTGTCGGCGGGCTATCGCTCCGATCGCATGCGCGCGTTCTTCAACCCGGGTGACGACCCGCAGGGCATCAACTACCAGGCGCGTCAGGCGCTGTACTCGCTGGCCGACGGCGGTATCTGGGGCCGCGGGCTCGGCCAGAGCCGGGCCAAATGGAGCTACCTGCCCAACTCGCACAACGACTTCATCTTCGCGATCATCGGCGAAGAACTCGGCTATCTCGGCTGCGCGCTGGTGCTCGGCCTGTTCGCGCTGTTCGTCTACACCGGCCTGCGGATCGCGGCCCGCTCGGCTGACCCGTTCCTGCGGCTGCTCACCGCCACCGCGACCACCTGGATCACGGCGCAGGCACTGATCAACATCGGATACGTCGTCGGCCTGCTCCCGGTGACCGGCCTGCAACTGCCGCTGGTCTCCGCGGGTGGATCGTCGCTGGCGATCACGCTGTTCATGTTCGGCATCATCGCCAACGCGGCCCGGCACGAGCCGGAGGCGGTGGCGGCGCTGCACGCCGGACAGGACGGCCGCTTCAGTAGGCTGTTGCGGTTGCCCAAACCCGAGGTGTACGCACCGGCACGGGCCGCGGCGCGGCGCGGCCGAGCGCCGCGACCGGCCGACCGCGGACCGTCGGCGCTGCCGCCCGGCAGACGCGGACGCTCCGGTAGCGAACCGCCGCGGCGCCGGTCGCCGGAGAGTCGCGGCACCAGTTCGGCGCGCGCCACCAGGGCATGGGAACCCAGCTATCCGGTCAATCACGCAAGGGAACGAGGAAGATCCAGGTGATCTCGGTAATCGTCGCGGGCGGCGGCACGGCGGGCCACATCGAACCGGCACTGGCGGTGGCCGACGCGTTGCGACGGCTCGACGATTCGATCCGGGTGACGGCGCTGGGAACCGAACGCGGGTTGGAGACCCGCCTGATTCCCGGCCGCGGCTATCCGCTCGAACTGATCCCGCCGGTTCCATTACCGCGTAAGCCGACGACCGATCTGTTGCGGTTGCCCGCACGGGTGCGCGCCTCGGTGGCCGCCACCAGGGCGGTGATCGACGCCGTCGAGGCCGACGTGATCATCGGATTCGGCGGATACGTGGCGCTGCCCGCGTACTTGGCCGCGGGCCCTGGCGTGCTGCGTCGCCGTCGCGCGGTTCCGGTGCTGGTGCACGAGGCGAACGCCAAGGCGGGTATCGCGAACAAGATCGGCGCGCGCCGCGCCGCACGCGTGCTGGCCGCTGTTCCGGATTCCGGCTTGCCGAACGCTCAGGTCGTGGGCATTCCGGTGCGCGAATCGATCACGGGACTGGACCGCGCCGCGCTGCGCGCCGAGGCACGCGCCCACTTCGGCCTGCCCGCCGAGGGGCCGGTGCTGCTGGTCTTCGGCGGTTCCCAGGGCGCGCGGACCCTGAACGAGGCCGTGTCCGCGGCCGCGCCGCAGCTGGCCGCCGCGGGTATCTCGGTGTTGCACGCGCACGGTCCGAAGAACACGCTCGAGCTGGACGCCGCCGCTTCCGGTCCGGACGGCGCCCGTTATGTGGCGGTGCCCTACCTCGCGCGGATGGATCTCGCCTACGCGGCCGCCGACGCGGTGGTCTGCCGGTCGGGCGCGATGACCGTCGCGGAGGTCTCCGCGGTGGGCCTGCCCGCGTTCTACGTGCCGCTGCCGCATGGCAACGGGGAGCAAGAGCTCAACGCCCGCCCGGTGGTCGGCCAGGGCGGTGGCAGAATTGTCCTCGATTCCGAGTTGACGCCGAAGTATGTGATCGATGAGGTGATTCCGCTGCTCATGGACCCCGCACGGCTGATCGAGATGGGCCGTGCCGCCGCAGGCGCGGGGCACCGCGACGCCGCCGACGAGGTGGCGCGGATCGCGAGGGAGGTGGCGCGGGCATGAGCGAGCGTCAGCGAGTGAACCATCGACACAGTGCGCCCTCGCGCACGAGGGAGCCGAGCGCCGGCGAGGTGCAGTCGTGAGTGAGCGGACAGCTCTGCCGCCGGAGCTGGCGCGCGTGCACATGGTCGGCATCGGCGGGGCCGGAATGTCGGGTATCGCCCGGATTCTGCTCGCCCGCGGTGGTGCTGTGTCGGGGTCGGACGCCAAGGAGAGCCGTGGCGTGCTCGCGCTGCGGGCGCGCGGCGCGCAGGTGCGGATCGGGCACGACGCGACCGCGCTCGACCTGCTGCCCGGCGGCCCTACCGCGGTGGTCACCACCTACGCGGCCATTCCGAAGACCAATCCGGAACTGGTCGAGGCCAACCGGCGCGAGATCCCGGTGCTGCTGCGCCCCACCGTGCTCGCCGCGCTGATGCAGGGGCATCGCACCCTGCTCGTCTCCGGCACGCACGGCAAGACTTCGACCACCTCGATGCTCATCGTGTCGTTGCAGCACTGCGGTGTCGACCCGTCCTTCGCGGTGGGTGGCGAGCTGAACGAGGCGGGCACCAATGCCCACCACGGCACCGGCGACATCTTCGTGGCCGAGGCGGACGAGAGCGACGGGTCGCTGCTGCAGTACGAGCCGGACGTCGCCGTGGTCACCAACATCGAGTCCGACCACTTGGACTTCTTCGGCTCCGACGAAGCCTACGTCCAGGTCTTCGACGATTTCGCCGACCGGCTCGCCGCGGGTGGCCTGCTCGTGGTGTGCCTGGACGATCCGGGCTCGCGGGCGCTGGCCGAGCGGGTTGGCACGCGTTTGGCGGAGAAGAATGTCCAGGTCCTCGGGTACGGATCCGGCGATCTCGCCGCTGCGCCGGTCCCGGTGGGCGCCCGGCTGCACAGCTGGGAGCCGCGTGACGTCGGCGGGATCGCGCAGTTCCAGCTCGCCGACGAGGCCGCGCCGCGCACCGTGCGACTCGCGGTGCCCGGCAGGCACATGGCGCTCAACGCGCTCGGCGCTCTGCTCGCCGCCCGTGCCACCGGCGCCGACGTGGGCGAAATCATCCAGGGCCTGGAGGGTTTCGGCGGCGTGCACCGCCGATTCCAGTTCGCCGGACGGGAGAACGGCGTGCGGGTCTTCGACGACTACGCCCACCACCCGACCGAGGTGCGTGCCGTGCTCGGCGCCGCCGCCGAACTGGTCCAGCAGGAGGCCCGCGACGGCGCCCGGTCCAGGCAGGGGCGGGTCATCGTGGTCTTCCAGCCGCACCTCTACAGCCGTACCGCGACTTTCGCCGAGGACTTCGGCGCCGCGCTGAGTTTGGCCGACGAGGTAGTGGTGCTGGACGTCTACGGCGCGCGGGAGAAGCCGCTGCCCGGTGTGAACGGCGCGCTGGTCGCGCAGGCGGTCACGAAACCGGTGCACTACCAGCCGGATATGTCCCGGGTCGGCCGTCAGGTCGCGGGGTTGGCGCTGCCGGGCGACGTGGTGATCACCATGGGCGCCGGTGACGTGACGATGCTCGGCGGTCAGATTCTCGACGGACTTCGGGCCCGGCCCCAGCACGGACGGTGACCCGGCGTGCGCGGGGTCGGTTCGGCGCGCGAGGCCGGGCGCCGAGCGGGTGATCGGTTCGGCGCGGTGGACTGGCGCCGGATTCGGTTGTGGGGCTTGCTGACCGTGTGCGTCCTTGCGGCGGTCGGGGTCAGCGCGTGGTACACGCCGGTGCTGTCGGTGCGCACCGTGCGGATCGACGGAACGGTAGCGGTGCCTGAGCAGCAGGTGCGCGATGTGCTCGAAATCCCATCGGGCCGCTCCATACTGCGCGTCGACACCACCGCGATCGCGCGGCGGGTGGTGACCATTCCGAAGGTTCGCATGGCGCGGGTGCAGCGGGTTTTCCCGTCCACGGTGCGGGTTACGGTTGTCGAGCGCGTTCCGGTGTTGTTCTATGACAGCCCCGAGGGCGCGCATCTGGTCGACGCGGAGGGCGTGGAATTCGCGGTCGAGCCCGCACCGATCGGTGTGCCGAAGTTGATCACCGATCATCCCAGCGGCACGGATCCGGTGACCGGCGCCGCCGTGTCGGTCCTCGCCATCGTCCCGCCCGCGCTGGCGATTCAGGTGGACGAGGTTGTGGCACGGTCTATTTCGGATATCTCGCTGAATCTGAAGGACGGCCGCACGGTATTGTGGGGCGGGACGGGCGACGGCGAACGGAAGTCGGCGGTGGTGTTGCCGCTGCTGACGCGCCCCGGAACGGTGTTCGATGTTTCGAGTCCCAATCTGGTCACGGTAAAGTGATCCACACCCATTGCGCCCAGGGAATTTTCGACGGCCCGGCAGCGGTTCCGGCGTCGAAGAGGGGGCGGCCGGGTGCAACCGTTCACCATACGACGTGTGGAGCGGCGAGACGAGCGGGATCACGCAAGATTCTGGCTCTCGTGTCGGCGCGCCTGCGCGCGTATCGCGGCGGCTGCGAATAGCGTTCCGCACCAGTCGGATACTTGACATAATGCTAACCCTATGGTTGAGCTTTAGGGTTTGCCCCGCGCCGCGGTTCGCTCCCTGCAGCGACCCGACCCCGGACGGGTCGAAGGCGGCGTGCCGAGAATCCGGAAACGACAGGCTTTAGATCGAAGGAAGGCGAGAGCCCATGACGCCCCCGCACAACTACCTTGCGGTGATCAAGGTCGTCGGTATCGGCGGCGGCGGTGTGAATGCCGTCAACCGGATGATCGAGCAGGGACTCAAAGGTGTCGAGTTCATCGCGGTCAACACCGACGCACAGGCGCTGCTGATGAGCGACGCCGACGTCAAGCTCGACGTCGGTCGTGAGCTGACCCGCGGTCTCGGTGCCGGCGCGGACCCCGAAGTCGGCCGCAAAGCCGCCGAGGACCACAAGGACGAGATCGAGGAGGTGCTCAAGGGCGCCGACATGGTCTTCGTGACCGCGGGCGAGGGCGGTGGCACCGGAACCGGTGGCGCTCCGGTCGTCGCACAGATCGCGCGCAAACTCGGCGCGCTCACCATCGGCGTGGTCACCCGCCCGTTCTCGTTCGAGGGCAAGCGGCGCGGCAATCAGGCCGAAGTGGGCATCAACCTGCTGCGCGAGTCGTGCGACACGCTGATCGTCATTCCGAACGACCGGCTGCTGCAGCTCGGCGACGCGGCGGTCAGCCTGATGGACGCGTTCCGTTCCGCCGACGAGGTGCTGCTCAACGGTGTACAGGGCATCACCGACCTGATCACCACCCCCGGTCTGATCAACGTCGACTTCGCCGACGTCAAGAGCGTGATGTCCGGTGCGGGTAGCGCCCTGATGGGTATCGGTTCGTCGCGCGGCGAGGGCCGCTCGGTGAAGGCGGCCGAGGCGGCGATCAATTCGCCCCTGCTGGAGGCGTCCATGGACGGCGCGCACGGGGTGCTGCTGTCCATCGCGGGCGGTTCGGACCTCGGTCTGTTCGAGATCAACGAGGCGGCGTCGCTGGTGCAGGAGGCCGCGCACATCGAGGCCAACATCATCTTCGGCACGGTGATCGACGACTCGCTCGGCGACGAGGTGCGGGTCACCGTGATCGCGGCGGGCTTCGACGGCGGCGGACCCGCCCGGCGCACCTTCGACGCCGCGAGCCGGGGCGCCATCGGTTCGGCGCGATCGGGTGAGATCGGGCATCGAAGCGTGGGCGAGATCTCGGCGCGCGGCACCGACAGCTCGGCGAGCACGTCGGGCACCAGCACCGCCGGCCGCGGGGCGGTCCCGAGTTATCGGGACACCGAACGGCCGCGCACCTTGGCCGAGCCGACCGCCACGACCACTCCGCGGTCGCCCGTCACGCCCGCGGGCGGCGATGACGATGACGACGACGTGGACGTGCCGTCGTTCATGCGCAGGGGCTGACCACCGGATCGGTTCCGGCGCCGGCCGGGACCGAGTCGCCGTTGCGGCCGCTGCCGGACCGTACTACGGCTACGGACAAGCGATTTCGGCGACCGAGCCGCCGCGGCGTGATCGCCGAACTCGGCGGTATGCACCGCCGCCTCGGCGGATCTTTCGGCCTCTACCTGGGCATTCCGTCACCGTTCGCCGGCCGCCGTTAGGCTCGTCGGCATGACAGTTGTGCCGACTACGACCGTTCGACGGGTCACCACGACCAGGGCTGGTGGCTACTCGGCGCCGCCCTACGACTCGTTCAATCTCGGCGACCACGTCGGTGACGATCCCGCGGCGGTGCGGCGCAACCGCGAGCGGCTGGCCGAGGGGATCAGCCTGCTGCCCGAGCGCCTGGTCTGGATGGAACAGATCCACGGCCGCAATGTCGAAATCGTCGACGGCCCGCGAGCCGAGCCGGTCCCCGCCACCGATGCTCTCGTGACCACGGTGCCCGGCCTCGCGCTGGTCGTGCTCTCCGCCGACTGCGTGCCGATTCTGCTGTCCGATGACGAGGCGGGCGTGATCGCGGCGGTGCACGCCGGGCGCGTCGGCGCCCGCATCGGCATCGTGCCACGCGTGCTGGAGGCGATGGTGTCGGTCGGCGCGCGCCTGGATCGCGTCGGCGCCTTTCTCGGGCCCGCCGCCTCCGGCCGTCGATACGAGGTCCCCGCCGCGATGCGCGCCGACGTCGAAGCACATCTGCCGGGCAGCGCGACCACGACGGTCCGTGGAACCCCCGGGCTCGATCTGCGTGCGGGCATATCGCGGCAGCTCAGGGAGGCCGGGGTCGCCGGGATCGCTGTGGACCCGCGCTGCACCATCGAGGACCGCACCCTGTTCAGCCATCGTCGCGGCGCGCCGACCGGCCGGATCGCCGGGGTGATCTGGATGGAGGCCACCGCATGAGGGAACCGGCCATTGTCGCGGCCGAAGGACCGACTCTTGTGCAGCAGCGCGCGGCCAGAACCGCCGAGCTTTCCGGCAACCTGACCGGCCTGCTGGCACGGATCGACGCGGCCTGTCGCGCGACGGGACGCGCGCCGGAGGCGGTGCGACTGCTGCCGGTGACGAAGTTCTTCCCCGCCTCCGACGTGGCGATCCTGCATCGGCTCGGGCGGCGCGAGTTCGGCGAGTCCCGGGAGCAGGAGGCGTCGGCCAAGGTGGCGGCCCTGCGTGAGCAAGACCTCACCGGCATCCAGTGGCACATGATCGGGCGGCTGCAGCGGAACAAAGCACGGGCCGTGGCCCGCTGGGCGCACACCGTCCACTCGATCGACAGCGAACGCTTGGCTACCGCACTTGACGCCGGTGCGCAGGCGGCGCTGGAGGCGGGGGAGCGCACCGAACCGGTCCGGGTGTTGCTCCAGGTGAGCCTGGATGACGACCCCGCGCGCGGCGGTGTGGCGGCGGCCGATCTCGCTGCGCTCGCCGAACAGGTAGCGGCCGCGCCGGGATTGTGTTTGTCGGGTCTGATGGCGATTCCGCCCTTGGGGGCGGAGTCTGATGCGGCATTTGCACGACTTGCGACATTGCACACTCGATTGCTCGCCGATCATCCGGACGCGACGGAACTTTCCGCCGGAATGTCCGGTGATCTGGAATCCGCGATCGAACACGGTTCGACGGTTGTGCGTGTCGGTACTGCCTTGATGGGTGCGCGACCGATAACCTCGGCGTAGCAAAGAAACCTCATCAGTCACATTCGACACATATGCTGGGAACTGACGAGGGCTGAGCAAGACTTCAACACCCGGCCGCCACCGGGGCCGAAGGAAGGTCGACCAGAATGAGCGAGCGCAGCGAGCGAGTAATCGACGCAGCCACCATCGTGGTCATGACGGAGCCGAGCGACAGCGAGGAGCGGTCATGAGCACGCTGCACAAGTTCAAGGCGTACTTCGGCATGGTTCCGCTCGAGGATTACGAAGACGACTACGTCGACGATCGCGCCCCCCGGGGTGTGGACGAGCGCGGCGCTCGACGACCCCGTCCCCGTGACTACTCCGAGCGCGACGGCTATGCCGACCGCTACGGCGAAGACCAGTACGGCGCAGACCGTTTCGACGACGCCGGCTACCCCGAGCCCGCCTACAAGTCGCCGTACAAGGCGGGATACTCGGTGTCGCGGCGCGACGATTACGCCGACGAGCCCTACGGTGACGACCGATACGAGGCCCCGCGGCGCCCCACCCGGATCGACTCCGGCCCCTCCGGCCGGTTCCGGGCGGGCGGGAGCGCGCCGACGCTGCGCGGCGCCACCCGTGGCGCGCTCGCCGTCGATCCCGACGCCGAGGCGCGCAGGCTGGAGGAGCGCGTGCGTCCCGAGCCCGCCCCGGTACGGCGGCCCGGGATCTTCGAGGACGGAGGCCCCTTGTCCAAGATCACGACGCTGCGCCCGCGCGACTACAGCGAGGCTCGGATCATCGGCGAACGCTTCCGTGAGGGCAATCCGGTGATCATGGACCTGGTGGATCTGAGCAACGCCGACGCCAAGCGGCTGGTCGACTTCGCGGCCGGTCTGGCCTTCGCCCTGCGCGGCTCGTTCGACAAGGTGGCGACGAAAGTGTTCCTGCTCTCACCGGCGGATGTCGACGTATCGGCCGAAGAACGCAGGCGGATCGCGGAAACCGGCTTCTACAACCAGAAATAAGCTCGTGATCTGGGGGGTGGAGCAGACCGGTCGCATGTTCTGGGGCGCGGTCATTTTGCGCGACGCGATTTTTACGGCAGAGTGAAGTCGTGGCCTTGTTCGCGGTGCTGTACTTCGTACTGTTCATCTTCTGGCTGTTGCTGATCAGCCGGGTGATCGTCGAGTTCATCCGTAGCTTTGCCCGAGACTGGCGTCCTACCGGTGTCGTGGTCGTCGTCCTGGAGGTGATCTTCACGATCACCGACCCTCCGGTGAAACTCCTGAGGCGGTTGATCCCCCCGGTGTCACTGGGGGGAATTCGCTTGGATCTGTCGATAATGGTCCTGCTTTTCATCGTGTTCATCCTGATGTCGATCGTGGGCAGGCTCGGGCAACCGGTAGCTCCGGTGTGACAGAATGGGCCGTGTAGACAGCTTGCTAGATCTGCTAGATCTCCAAAAGACGCGTGAAGGGATCCTTCCATGCCGCTGACCCCAGCCGATGTGCACAACGTCGCGTTCAGCAAACCGCCGATCGGGAAGCGCGGCTACAACGAGGATGAAGTCGACGCGTTCCTGGATCTCGTGGAGCAGGAGCTCTCGCGTCTGATCGAGGAGAACGCCGACCTGCGCCAGCGGGTCGCCGAACTCGACGCGGAACTGGCCGACGCCAAGAAGAATCGCGGCCCCGCCGTGGCGAACACGGTGAAAGCGCCGGTGCCGCAGGCTCCTCCGCCGCAGCCGGAGCCGATCAAGCCGCCGGTTCCCGCCGCGCCGCCCGCCCCGATGCCTGCCGCGCCGATGGCCAAGGACGCCAGCGCCGACGCGAACCTGCAGGCCGCCAAGGTGCTCAGCCTCGCCCAGGAGATGGCGGATCGGCTGACCAGCGACGCCAAGTCCGAAGCTGAGAGTTTGCTGTCGAATGCCAGGGCGAATTCCGAGCGACTGGTCGGCGACGCGCGGACGCGGTCGGAGGCCATGATCGCCGACGCCCGCCAGAAGTCGGACGCGATGCTGTCGGACGCGCAGAGCCGCTCGGACAACCAGCTGCGCCAGGCCAAGGAGAAGGCCGACGCGTTGCAGGCCGACGCCGAGCGCAAGCACACCGAGATCATGGCGACCATCACCCAGCAGCGCACCGTGCTGGAGAGCCGGATCGAGCAGCTCAAGACGTTCGAGCGGGAATACCGGGTGCGGTTGAAGTCGTACCTGGAGTCGCAGCTCGAGGAGCTGGAGAACCGCGGCTCGGCCGTCCCGGTCGACGGCGGCGAAGCGTTCGCCGACGCCAACACGGCGAACAACCTCGCGCCCGCCTCGTTCGCCAAGGGCGGCAAGTAGCACGACGCGCCCCAGCGCAGCGGTCCATCCACCGCTAGGGGATCGGTCGAGCCGCCCGGCATGCTTTGGGGGTCATCATGCTCGTCTTGACACTCGTCCTTGCCGCGATCGGCTTCGCCCTGCTCGTGGCCGCGCTCACCACGGGATCGGTGATCTGGGCGTGGGGGTGCATCGTGGTGTGCGTCATCGGTGCTGTGCTCTTGCTGGTGAGTGCCCTGTCCATGCGGAGGCCGGATGGTGATATCCCACCGCCTCCTGGTCGTCATGCCAAACGGTGAAGCAGACCGAGCTCTGACCCGCCTCGCAAACTGAGTTGACCGCGCTGGCTAGAATCAAACCTGAATACGGCGTCGATCCGGCTATCACCGGGGAGCCTTCGGAAGAACGGCGGCACGGCCTCGGGCCGGACGCTCAGTAGAACCGAACGGGTGAGCCCGTCACAGCTCGCGAATGAGAGGTCCGGCGTACTGCCGGACAAGCGGGGTGGTACCGCGGTTTCGGCGCACCGGGCGCCGTCATCGTCCCCGTGCCAACAAGACACGGCACGAGGAGACGCATCCGCCATGGCGGACCACACTTCCAGCAACAGCGCGTACCCGCGCGTCGACCTCGGCGTCGGCAACGGGACGTCGTTCCCCGAGATGGAGCGCCGCGTGCTCGACGCGTGGGCGGCCGCCGACACCTTCCGCGCCAGCATCGAAAACCGTTCCGGCGCAGCGGAATTCGTCTTCTACGACGGCCCGCCCTTTGCCAACGGTCTGCCGCATTACGGACATTTGCTCACCGGATATGTCAAGGACGTCGTCCCACGTTTCCAGACCATGCGCGGTAAGCGGGTGGACCGGCGATTCGGCTGGGACTGTCACGGATTGCCCGCGGAAATCGAAGCCGAAAAGCAGCTCGGTATCACGGACAAATCACAGATCGACCAGATGGGACTCGCGGAATTCAACGCGGCCTGCAAATCGTCGGTACTGCGCTACACCGGGGAATGGCGCGATTACGTGACGCGTCAGGCCCGCTGGGTCGACTTCGACAACGACTACAAGACGCTGGATACCGACTTCATGGAGTCGGTGATGTGGGCATTCAAGTCGCTCTACGACAAAGGCCTGATCTATCAGGGCTTCCGGGTACTGCCCTACAGCTGGTACGAGCAGACGCCGCTGTCGAATCAGGAGACCCGCCTCGACGACGCGTACAAGATGCGCCAGGACCCGGCGGTCACCGTCGACATGGCGCTGCGGGTGCCTGCCGAGCATCCGCTGCACGTCCTCGACGGGGCCAACGCGCTGATCTGGACCACCACGCCGTGGACGCTCCCGTCGAACCTGGCGATCGCGGTGCACCCGGACATCCGCTACACGCATCTGCGCGCGGCCGACGGCAAGCGCTATCTGCTTGCGACCGAGCGTGTCTCGCACTACGCACGCGAGTTCGGCGAGGCGCCCGAGGTGCTCGGCGAGTACGACGGCGCCGCGCTGGCCGATCTGTCCTACACTCCGCCGTTCGACTTCTTCGTCGGCCACCCGAACGCGCACCGGGTGCTCACCGCCGATTACGTCACCACCGACTCCGGCACCGGAATCGTGCACATGGCGCCTGCCTTCGGTGAGGAGGACATGGAGTTCTGCACGGCCAACGGCATCGAGCTGGTGCAGCCGCTGGATCCGGGCGGCAAGTTCACCTCGATGGTTCCGCCGTACGAGGGCCTGATGGTGTTCGATGCCAACCCGGTGATCATCAAGGACCTGAAGGCCGCCGGAAAGCTCTTGCGGCACGAGACGATCGAGCACTCCTACCCGCACAGCTGGCGCTCCGGGCAACCGCTGATCTACATGGCCGTGCCGTCCTGGTTCGTCGCGGTCACGCAGTTCCGCGAACGGATGGTCGAGCTGAACCGGCAGATCACCTGGGTGCCCGAGCACATCAGGGACGGCCAGTTCGGCAAGTGGCTGGAGGGCGCGCGGGACTGGAACATCAGCCGCAACCGCTACTGGGGCAGCCCGATCCCGGTGTGGGTGTCCGACGATCCGGCCTACCCGCGCGTGGACGTGTACGGCTCGCTGGACGAGCTGGAACGCGACTTCGGCGTGCGCCCGGCCGATCTGCACCGTCCGATGATCGACGAGCTCACCCGGCCGAACCCCGACGATCCGACCGGCAAGTCGACCATGCGCCGGGTGCCGGAGGTGCTGGACTGCTGGTTCGAGTCCGGTTCGATGCCCTATGCCCAGGTGCACTACCCGTTCGAGAACAAGGAGTGGTTCGACAGCCACTTCCCCGGCGACTTCATCGTCGAGTACAACGGGCAGACCCGCGGCTGGTTCTACACGCTGCACGTGCTGGCGACGGCTCTCTTCGATTCCCCCGCGTTCGAAACCGTTGCCGCGCACGGCATCGTGCTCGGTGACGACGGGCTGAAGATGAGCAAGTCCAAGGGCAATTACCCGGACGTGAACGAGGTGTTCGACCGGGACGGCTCCGACGCCATGCGGTGGTTCCTGATGAGCTCGCCGATCCTGCGCGGCGGCAACCTCATCGTCACCGAGCGCGGTATCCGCGAGGGCGTTGGCCACGCGTTGCGACCGCTGTGGAACGCCTGGACCTTCCTGCAGCTCTACGCGCCGAAGGCGGGGACGTGGCGGACGGACTCGCCGCATGTGCTGGACCGCTACATCCTGGCCAAGCTGGCGCGGACCAGGGACGTCATCACCGAGGCGCTGGAGGTCTACGACATCGCGGGCGCCTGCGAGGAGCTGCGCTCGTTCGCCGACGCGCTGACCAACTGGTACGTGCGCCGGTCGCGGTCGCGGTTCTGGAGCGAGGACCGCGACGCGGTGGACACGCTGCACACGGTGCTGGAGGTGGTCACCCGGCTGGCCGCGCCGCTGTTGCCGCTGATCACCGAGGTGATCTGGCGCGGGCTGACCGGCGGCGATTCGGTGCACCTGGCCGACTGGCCGAAGGAAGGCGAGCTGCCGGAGGATCCGGAGCTGGTCGCCGCCATGGACGAGGTGCGGGTGGTGTGCTCGACGGTGCTGAGCCTTCGCAAGGCGCAGAACCTGCGGGTGCGGCTGCCGCTGGCCGAGGTCACCATCGCCGCGGCCGACGCCGAGCGGCTGGCGCCGTTCACCGACATCATCGCCGACGAGGTCAACGTCAAGAAGGTTGACCTGACCACCGACGTGGACGTGCACGGCCGTTTCGAACTGGTGGTCAACGCCCGCGCCGCGGGTCCGCGCCTCGGCAAGGACGTGCAGACGGTGATCAAGGCGGTCAAGGCCGGGGAGTGGTCCGAGGGCGCCGACGGCGTGGTCAAAGCCGCCGGAATCGCTCTGCTACCCGAGGAATACACCCAGCGCCTGGTCGCCGCCGAGCCGGAGTCGACCGCCGCGCTGCCCGGCAACGCGGGCCTGGTGGTGCTGAATTCCGTGGTCACCGAGGAACTGGAGGCCGAGGGCTGGGCGCGCGACCTGATCCGCGACCTCCAGGAGACCAGGAAGTCCTCCGGTCTCGACGTCTCCGACCGCATCACCGTGGTCCTGGAGGTTCCCGCCGACCGGGCCGCGTGGGCCGAGGCCCACCGCGACCTGATCGCGGGCGAGATCCTCGCCACCACACTGGTCTTCGGGGACGCGGGGCCGGAGGGCGCCGATCTCGTCGGTGGTGTGCGAGCGAAGGTCACCAAGGCCTGAGCGCCGGATTCCGAGCGAGTCGGGGGGGGGGGGGGGCCCCCCCCCCCCCCCCCCCGGGGGGGAGGGGATAATGGGCGTCGGGGGGGGGGGGAGAGGCGGGGGGCGCGCCGAGCGCA
>NZ_JBFAYO010000041.1:6397-49989 GCF_040681325.1 Nocardia sp. NPDC051787 | reverse complement strand
TTCGTCAAGGGTGAAGTCGTCAAGACCGTCCCGGAGGCGCAGATCGTCGAAACGCTCATCGAAGAGGCGATGCGCATCGCCGAGGAGATGGGCGAAACGAGGGAGTAACAGTCACCCCGCCGCCGTATCCCGAGATTGCATGGTGCTGGCGCCAGGCACGGCCGGTCTCCCGGTGACTTGGGATGACCGTCGGGTTGTGCGCCGATACGCGCGTGTCGTGAGGGCAATGGACAGTACGAAAGTGATGACGGCGTAGGGCAACGAGCCTAGGGGCGCTCCGTCGAGGGTGTGTCCATCACGCGCTGTGAGGTAGTCCGGCAGCGCCGCGATCCAGATCCCAGCGGCGATGAGGAGATACACCATTACGCAGGTCAACGCGAACCGGTCCCGTCCTTCTCGGGCATCGGTCACGTCGACGTCGGGGTGACGGTCGATGCGCGCGAAGACGGAGGCCGTCACCGCCCCAGCGATGGTGACCAGCAGCCAGGTCCCGACGAACCGCCCGGTTTCTGTCGACGCTCCTACGAGGTCGATGATCACCGCGGGCGCGGCGAGCGCGAGTTCGATCGGCCAGATCAGTAGGCAGACCACTCCGACGGCACAACCCACCATGATCGCGCTGCCGGGTCGTGTCCGTCGTGTCACGACAGATGTCGCCAGCGCGAGTGCGAAGGGGACACCCAACGCGAAGGCTTGAATGTTCACATACGGGACCGCGCCCAGCGCGGGTTTCGACAGCGACAGCGTCTCGCTCCATACCCACCACCGGAACTGCACCGCGACGGTGTCGATGACGGCGTACAGGCAGTGGAATACGAACATCACACAGGTCGCACCGACGACGGGGCCATGGCGCCGGAACGCCCCCGTGTGCTGGACGATTACATAGGCCACGTAGACGAACACCGGGTACATCGCGACGATGTACAACGGGAGGCGATCGTGGAGGAACTGCACCGAGAACCGGTTGTGCACGATCAGTGGTCCGGGCTGCGTCTCGAGCCCGAACCACTGCGGAGCGTAAGCGAACGGTTCCAGCAGCAGGACGCAGACGACAGACGAGATCCACACGACGAGATTCGAAGCATCGCCCCGCGCTCGAAACCAGCGATACGCGTGGACCAGAGCGGCGATGGCACCGACGATCATGGCGTACTCGATCAGCGGCATCGTCCAGTGCTGCAATGCGAACGGATTCTCGACACTGACGAATCTCCCACTGTCACAGTGAATTCCGCCGAGTGGAGCCGCCATCTCAATGAATTCGATGCCACATGGGCTCACGGTTGCGTCCCGCCATGGACGCGGTGGACCAGAGCCTTATCGTGCGGCGATACCTCCAGGCGACGCAGCGACGAGTAATCGGTTCCTGGGGGCGGAAGATGCGCGGGAACGGTAGACGGTATGCGCGTCAATCCGAGCAACCGCCGTGTTCCATAAAGTCCCAGCCCGGCGAGCACGCGCGGATTGGTGAGAAACTCCGGCAGGGACTCTCGGACGTTGAGTAGGCGATCGAAGTGCCGGTCGAGCGCGGCGTCCTGCCATACCGCTTCGGCGAAGAACTGAAATGCCGGCCAGTTGACGCGTCGCAACAGCCGTTGGTGCGGGCCCGCGGAGATCGTCTCGGTTCCGCGGGCATGTTCATAGCCGCGGTCACGGGTCAGCGCCAGTGCCCACGGACGTCGCAGAAAGCGCGCCTGTTCGGCATAGAAGGCGGCGGGAAACTCCGTTGCCAGTGGATCGAGATCGCGTGCGAGACGCTGCACGATGAGCCCGGTCACGGCCGCGCAGGACATGCCTTGTCCGTAGATCGGGTTGAACGCGCCGACAGCGTCGCCCACAGCGATGAAACGTGGTGGCGGCGTGGATAGTCGATCGAATCGCCGCCATCTGTTGTGCGTCGAGCGAGTGTGATGGACCTCCGACATCGGCTGTGCGGCGTCGAGTACCCGAGCGAATTCCGGGGAGCGGGTGTCGCGTGCCAATCGTTCGAATGACAACGCATCAGTAGGTGTGGGCAGCCCCCACGATCCCATCATCGCGATGATGAAGTTGTTTTCGATCGGGAAGACGATGCACAGATATTGATGGGCTTCTGGAGCGTTCGGATCGGAGTCGGGAAGAACGGTCATCCACTTCCACCAGGCGACTGATTCCTCCGGTAGGCGGTACAGGCGCGAGGAGTAACTCACCTTCGCATCGAGGGTCAGTTCTTCGATCTCGAACCCTAGCTCACGCATCCATGCCGGGCTGCGACTGCCGCGGCCGGTGGCGTCGACGACGAAATCGGCGGCCAGTTCGCCACGCGCGCCGGTCCGTTCGCGATAGCTGACGCCGGTTACCACCGCTTCCGGCCCACTGTCGTCGGACAACAGCGCGAGCACGCGCATACCTTCTCGCAGCTCGATCCCCGAGTCGCCGCGCATGACGTCCCGCATCGCCGCCTCGAGGGTCGGTCGTGAGGCGAACAATACCGACATCCGCGTTCGTGCCCGTGGCATCCATCCGGTCGCGAAACACGTTGCGCCGTGATAGCCGGGATCCAGATCCATACCGCCGAGCTCGAGCAGGCGCTCGGTGAATCCGGGGAACAGTGACTCGATCGCTTCCCGTCCCACGTCGAGGAGGAAGTGGTTGTGCCAGGCTTGTGGCGTGCCGCGTCGTCCCTGCGCCTGAGTAGGCAAAACATCCTGCTCGAGGATGGTGATCTTGCCGAAGCGACCACGCAGGGCCCGTGCGGTGCACATGCCCGCGATGCTGCCCCCGATGACAACAGCGTGTCCTGAATCGGCCATGATGAACGACCTTCCGATCGCCTAGACCCCGGATCGTATCGAGGAGCCCGTTTGTTGCCACGAGTGTCGTCTATCCCCAATTGAGGGAATTGCCGTGTGATCACGATTTGGCGACACAGGTTCGCCTCCCCCGAGGGCTGGGGCCACACACCACGTCTGCCGCGGGCGCTTCAGTCGATGTCGAAGTTCTCGAGGAGGTCCGCGATAGAACCTCAGTCGCGACTCCGGCCACGATCGCCGGAGTCGCCACGGACGCGATAACCGGAGTGTCCCGGTTGCGGTCTTCCATCCCGCGATCTGCGGTGCGTTGCACTGTTGACCGACGCACCACGCGGATGATGCCCCAGGTGTACGTGATCAACGCTGCGATGAAGGACAGTGCTGCCATACGAATCCGGCCTGGTGACCCCGCGCAACTCCTGACATCCCCGGATTCGGCCACATGGTGCCTTCGTCGAGGCCGGCAATGACGTCGCTCAGTCCATCCTGGTCAGTCGCGCGATGATGGTCGTGGCCATCGAGGCGGGGTCGCCGTGGTCCGGCCGCAGGACGATGTCGGCGTTCGTCGGTGCCTCGTAGGGGTCGTCGATGCCGGTGAAACCGTGGATCTCGCCCGCGCGTGCCTTGGCGTACATGCCCTTGGGGTCGCGGGCTTCGCAGACCGCGAGCGGTGTATCGACGAACACCTCGAGGAACGGGATGCCCGCGGCCTCGTGCGCGGCCCGCACCCGGTCGCGGTCGGCCCGGTACGGGCTGATCAGCGAAACCACCGCCACCACACCGGCTTCGGCGAACAGTTTGGCCACCTCGCCGACGCGCCGGACGTTCTCCACCCGGTCGGCCGCGCTGAATCCGAGGTCGGCGTTGAGCCCGTGTCGCAGGTTGTCGCCGTCGAGGAGGAACGCCGGGCGCCCCGCGGCCACCAACCTGCGCTCCAGTTCCACCGCGACGGTGGATTTTCCGGAGCCGGACAAGCCGGTGAGCCAGACGGTCAGGCCGCGGGTGGCGCGCTCGTCGCGCCCGACCGCGGTGGAGTGCCAGACCACCCGTGCGGACGGCAGGGTCGGGCCGGTGATCATGCCCGCGGCGACGGTGTTGTTGGTGGCGTCGTCGACCAGGATGAAGCTGCCGGTGGCGCGGTTGCGCCGGTACGGGTCGAACAGCATCGGCTGGCGGCTGCGCAGCTGGACGCGTCCGATCTCGTTGAGCGTCAACGACTCCGCGTCTTCGTCGCGATGCAGGGTGTTGACATCCAGACGGTAGTCCAGGGAGCGGACCTCGACGGTGGCGGCGCGGGTGGTGTGCCGGATCGTGTAGGTCGCGCCGGGGGCGAGCTGGGTGTCCTCGGCGAACCAGCACACCATGGCATCCAGGTCGCGGCCGGCGTGCGGGCGATTGTTGGGGCGGCAGATCAGATCGCCTCGGGAGATGTCCAGCTCGTCGGCGAGCTGGATCGTCACCGCGTGCGGTGGAAAGGCTTCCGCGACCGGTGTGCCACCCGGACCCCAGATCGCCGCGATCGTGGTGGTGAATCCCGAAGGCAGCACCGCGACTTCGTCGCCCGGTTTGAACACCCCGCCTGCCACGGTTCCCGCGTAACCGCGGAAATCCTCGGCGTGCCTGCGCGTGACGTACTGCACCGGGAACCGGGCGTCGATCAGGTTGCGGTCCGAGGCGATGTGCACCTCTTCGAGGTGGTGCAGCAGGGGAGTGCCCTCATACCACGGCATGCTGGCGCCGCGGTGCACGATGTTGTCGCCGTGCAGCGCCGACACCGGCACGAACGTGAGATCGGAGACGTCGAGTTTGGAGGCGAATCGCGCGAATTCCTCGCGGATCTCCTCGAAACGCTGCTGCGACCAGCCGACCAGATCCATCTTGTTCACGCACAGCACCAGGTGCGGGATGCCGAGCAGGCCGGCCAGGAAGGCGTGGCGGCGGGTCTGCTCGATCACGCCTTTGCGAGCGTCCACCAGGATCAGCGCCAGATCCGCGGTGGAGGCGCCGGTCACCATGTTGCGGGTGTACTGTACGTGACCCGGGGTGTCGGCGATGATGAATTTCCTTCTGGGCGTGGCGAAATACCGGTGCGCCACGTCGATGGTGATGCCCTGTTCGCGTTCGGCGCGCAGGCCGTCGGTGAGCAGGGCCAGGTTCGGGTAGTCGTCGCCGCGGTCGCGGCTGGTGCGCTCCACCGCGGCGAGCTGGTCGGTGAAGAGCGTCTTCGAGTCGAACAGCAGTCGTCCGATCAGGGTCGACTTGCCGTCATCGACGCTGCCCGCGGTCGCGAGGCGCAACAAGGTGGTGGTCGTCATCAGAAGTAGCCTTCGCGTTTGCGGTCTTCCATACCTGCCTCGGAGATGCGGTCGTCGGCGCGGGTGGCGCCGCGCTCGGTGACCCGCGCGGCGGCGACCTCGGCCACCACTTCGGCCGGGGTGGTCGCGGTGGATTCGACGCAGCCGGTGCACGTGGCGTCGCCGACGGTGCGGAATCGCACGGTGGCCTCGTAGGGCTGCTCGCCGTCGAGGATTTCGAGAAACCGGGTGCGCGCCAAGAGCATTCCGTCGCGTTGCACCACCGGTCTGCGATGCGCGTAGTACAGCGCGGGCAGCTCGATGCCCTCGGCGGCGATGTAGCTCCAGATATCCAGCTCGGTCCAGTTCGACAGCGGAAACACCCGGATGTGCTCGCCCGGCCGGTGCCTGCCGTTGTAGAGGTTCCACAGCTCGGGGCGCTGCCTGCGCGGATCCCACTGGCCGTACTCGTCGCGGAAGCTGAACACCCGCTCCTTGGCGCGAGCCTTCTCCTCGTCGCGGCGGGCCCCGCCGAAAACCGCGTCGAACGATCCCTCGTGGATCGAGCGCAGCAACGTCGTTGTCTGCAACCGGTTGCGGGAGGCACGCGGACCGGTCTCCTCGACCACGCGTCCGGCATCGATGTCGTCCTGCACCCGCCCGACCACAAGGCGCAGCCCCAAGCGCGCCACCGTGGCGTCGCGGTAGGCGATCACCTCGTCGAAGTTGTGCCCGGTGTCGATGTGCAGCACCGGGAACGGTAGCGGTGCAGGCCAGAAGGCCTTGGCCGCCAGGTGCAGCATCACCACCGAGTCCTTGCCGCCGGAGAACAGCAACACCGGGCGTTCGAATGTTGCTGCCACTTCACGGAATATGTGCGCCGACTCGGCCTCGAGCGCGTCCAGATGGGGCAGCTCGTAGGTGCTCGCCGTCGACTTCGCGTACTGGCTCACATCGCAAAACTAGAACACGTTGCGGTTATTGGTCAATGGTTTGTGGCCGCCCGAGCTCGCCGTCACCGCGTCGGCGGCGGCCACCAGCGCTGTGCCCCGCCGCGCGATTTCGGCGCCGGTGATCGAGGCGCCGACGTACATCGTGAGCACCATGTTCTGCCTGCCGTCGCCGTCGTAGGTGGGCGCGGCGAGCAGGCTTACGGCGTGCTCCTTGCGTGGCCGCAGATCCGACCCCAGATAGACCCGCTCGCCGAGACTCGTCACCAGCTCGGCGACCAGTTCGCGCAGCTCGGGCGGTAGATCACGGTCGGCGACCCCGGCCAGGAGCGAGTACAGCCGCCGTCCGGCGGCGGTCATGCTCTCTACCAGGAACCCGCGCTCGCGGCACTCGGCGACCACCTGGCGCAGCCGCGCCTCGTCCTGTCGCAGCGGTACCGCCGGCGGCTTGGCCAGCCAGGCCTCGAAGGCGTCGTCGGTATCCCAGAGCACGTACATCAGGCCGACCGGCGGCGCGAAATGGTAGGCCGCGCCCACCTTGACCAGGCCGGGCCCGGTGCTTTCCAGTACCATGATCTGCTCGCCGACCACGGCCGACGCGGTGCAGGTCGTGCGGTAGCGCGCGGTGAGTTTCTCCAGCTCGACGCGGGCCAGTGCGGAGATCGCGAAACTGTCCTGCGCCACCCGGCCTGCGGCGATCAGCGCTGGTCCGAGCCCGTAGATGCGGGTATCCGTGTCGCGCACCAGGTAGCCGCCCGCGGTCAGTTCGGTGAGGATGCCCAGGCAGGTCGGCTTGGCCAGGCCGAGCTCGCGGGCGAGCTCGGAGAGCCCGAAGCGTTTGCCGCGCTGCTCGACGAAGAAATCCAGGACCTGAATCACCCTGGCGGTGGGCGCGGACCGACGGCCGACCATTGACCACTCCTAGAACACGTTCTAATCTCTCTCCTATAGAAATGTACCAGAGTGGTACATATTTGGAACACCGGAGAGAGCCTCTTGCTGACCCAGCCGTTCGCGGACGCCATCGCCGCCGCCGAGCAGATCATCACCGCAGCCGCGCACATCCGTACCGAACAGGACCTCGTCGAGGGCTACGACTATCTGGCAGGCAGCATCCGTGCGTCGCTGCAGATGGCCTGGGCCTATGAGCGGGACTTTCCGTTCTTCGTGCAGTCCACCGGCCCGTACACGAAGATGGGCTTGGACAATCCGGACACCCTCTATTTCCACTCCTACCTGCGGCCGGATGCGGAATACGTGGTGACCGGCACGCGCGGCACCACCCGGGACCTGAGCTTCCAGGTGCTCAACGGCAACTATTCGCCGGTGGACGTGCCCGACAGCCTCACCGCGTTCGACGATCGCGAACTCGAGATCGGCGCGGACGGGTCCTACGAGCTCCGGTTCGGTCCGGGCGAGGCGCGCCCCGGCTACGTGCACCTGAGCCCCGACGCGGCGATGCTCGTGGTCCGCGAGGTCTACAGCGATTGGTCGGCCGAGAAAGCGGGCACGATTCGCATCCAGCGGGTGGACCGGATCGGCGACGCTCCGCCGCCGCTGACCAAGGACGTGCTGACCAAGCGGTATGACGTGGCGGGCAAGATGCTGGTTTCGCGGTTGAAGACCTTCCTCGCCTTCCCGGAGTGGTTCTATCTGAACCTGCCGGTGAACACGCTGACCGAGCCGCGCTCGACGCCGGGCGGGCTCACCACGCAGTTCTCCTCGGTCGGCCATTACGACCTGCACGACGACCAGGCCATGATCATCACGGTGCCGAAATCCGATGCGCCGTACCAGGGCTTCCAGCTCGGCAGCATGTGGTACCTGTCGCTGGACTACATCAACCATCAGACCAGCCTCACCGCCGACCAGGCACACGTGGACCCGGACGGAATGATCCGGCTGGTGGTCAGCGAGCGCGACCCCGGCCTGGCCAACTGGATCGAACGCACCGGCCACGCACGGGGATATCTGCAGTTCCGCTGGCAGCGGCTGTCCAGGGACATGAAACCCGACGACGGGCCGACCGTGGAGATCGTTTCGGTCGCCGATCTGCCCGAGCGGCTGCCCTTCTACGACCAGGCGCGCGTCACGCCGGAGCAGTGGCGCGAGCGGATCGCGGCGCGGCAGGTGGCCGTCGCGGAAAGGATGCTCGGCTGATGTTGTTGCAGGACAAAGTCGTTGTGGTTTCCGGTGTCGGGCCGGGACTCGGCCGCGCCATCGCCGTGCAGAGCGCGAAGGCGGGCGCGGACGTGGTGCTCGCCTCGCGGACGGAGTCCCGCCTGACCGAAGTGGCCAAGGAGATCACCGAACTGGGCAGGCGCGCGGTCGTCGTGCCGACCGACATCAACGACGAGGCCGCGGCGGTCAACTTGGTGGAGACCGCGCACAGCGCGTTCGGCAAGGTCGACACACTGGTCAACAATGCCTTCGCCATCCCGCCCATCGTCGATCTCCTCGATGTCGACCTGGATCAGGTGCGGGCGGGCTTCGAGACCAACGTGCTGGCCGCGCTGCGGCTGACCAGGCTGTTCGTGCCCGCGCTCACCGAGACCAAGGGTTCGGTCGTGATGATCAACTCAGCGGTGCTGCGCCACTCACGGCGGACCTTCGGTCCGTACAAAATGGCGAAGGCCGGCCTGCTCGCGCTCGCGCAGAGCTTGGCCACCGAACTCGGGCCGAACGGGATCCGGGTGAATTCCATTGCGCCCGGCTATATCTGGGCCGACAACTTGAAGTGGTACTTCAACTACTTGGCGCAGCAGCGGGGGATCACCGCCGAGGAGGTCTACGCCGAGACCGCGAAGACCATCGACCTGCGCAAACTGCCCGAACCCGACGAGATCGCCGACGCGGTCGTGTTCTTCGCGTCCGCCCTGTCGCGCGCGATCACCGGCGCGTGCCTGGACGTCAACGGCGGCGAATACCACCACTAGGAGATGACCGTGATCGGTAGGGACGACGTCGGTACCATCGACGATCTGCACGCCTCGGCGACCAAGGTGGTCGGGCTGGACGATTTCGGTACCGACGACTATCGCGAAGGGCTCGAGGTGCTGCTCGAGTCCTACACCAAGGACGCCGAGCTCACCCCGTTCGGCAACAAGGTGAATCGCGCTTTTCTGCGCGGTGCGCTGATCGCCCGGCTGCTCAGCGAGGCTGCCTGGCAACGTTTTCCGGAACACGCCGACGTGGCGATCGAGCGTCCCGTCTTCGTGACCGGGCTGCCGCGCTCGGGCACGACGGCGGTGCACCGCCTGCTCAACGCCGACCCGGCGCACCAGGGGCTGGAAATGTGGCTGACCGAGATGCCGCAGCCGCGCCCGCCGCGGGAGACGTGGGGGAGCAACCCGGTGTACCAACGCCTCGCGGCGGCCTACGAGAAGCACCACGTGGAGCACCCGGAATTCATGGGCGTCCACCACATCTCGGCCGACCAGGTCGAGGAGTGCTGGCAGCTGCTGCGGCAATCGGCCATGTCGGTGTCCTACGAGTGCCTGGCCTACCTGCCGCGCTATTCCGAATGGCTGCGCGACCGAGATTGGACCCCTGCCTACCGCAGGCACCGGCGCAACCTGCAACTGATCGGGCTTCCGGACGCCGGAAAACGATGGGTGCTGAAGAACCCGAGCCACTTGTTCGCCCTGGACGCGATCTTCGAGGTCTACCCGGACGCGCTGATCATCCAAATGCACCGCGATCCGCGCACCATCATCGCGTCGGTGTGCAGCCTGAACGAACAAGCGTCCGCGGGCTGGTCGGAGAAATTCCGCGGACCGGTAGTCGGCGCGGCACAACTGGACCTCTGGGCGCGCGGCGCGGAACGCTTCCTCACCGACCGCAAGCGACACGACGCGGCACAGTTCTGCGACGTCGACTACGGCGAGTTCGTCGCCGATCCGATCGGCACGGTCGAGTCGATCTATCGCCACTTCGATCTGCCGTTGACCGACAAAGCGACCGCCGCGATGACCGCGTTGCACGCCGAAAGCACCTCGGGCGCAGCACGTCCGGCGCATCGCTACACCCTCGATGATTTCGGCCTGACCGCCGAACGGGTGGACGCCCGGTTCGGCGCGTATCGGGAGGCGCACTTCCCGGGGCGCTGAGTGCCTTTCGGTTCCGCAGCGGCATTTGTCGGTAGGACCGCTGCTCGCCCTGATATTCAGTCGAGCAGCACGTGCTCCTTGGTCAGGAAATACGAAGACCGGGCAGATCGATGAAGCTCTTCTCGTCTTCGGCGAGCCGTTGCTCGGCCTGTATCCCGGCCGGTGTGGCGAGCGCCGTGATCAGCGCTTGCTCCGAGGGGAACCGGACTTCGGTGACGCCGTCGAAGGCTCGCCGGTGCCGCCTGTTGTGGCTGGCTGTTGCAGGCCATGAGGTTGTAGACGGCTGGCCGTCATCGGAGCGGTGGCCCCGCAATGCCGCCGAGTTGCGGGTTGTCCCGTCCGCTGTGAGGCCCAGTGTTGCCGGGTCGCCGGTCGGGATCTCGGCCGGCCCGAGGGTGGCGGCGCCTCTATTTCGATATCGAGGTTCGCTGCTCAGGACCGGGACGTGGCGGTCTCAGCGCGAGAGCGGTTGGTGCGAATCTCGTCATGGTGGTCGGCGGCCCAGCCGATCAGCTGCTTGACGATGTCGTTGAGGCCCTGCCCCAGCGGGGCAAGGGTGTACTCCACGCGCGGTGGGACTTCGGCGTAGGCGGTCCGGGTGATCAGACCGTCTTGCAGGAGATGGCGCAGGGTGTGGGTGAGCATGCGCTGGGAGATGCCGGGGATCTGGCGTTGTAGGTCGGTGTAGCGCAGTGCACCGTCTTGGAGAACGGCGATGATCAACATGCTCCACTTGTCGCCGACTCGGTCGAGTATCTGACGAATGAATTCCATGTGGTCGGCCGGGATGCTCGCGCATGGGCCTGCCGTGGCCGCCATCGCTGTTGCTGCATCGTCCTGCATGGCACCCATCCCTCTCCGTCACGTACACCGGTGTGCCTTTTGTATGGATCTCCATTCTGACGCATCATGTCGTTACGAACAAACTGTATGAATTGGAGGTTAGGGGCGTGAAGGTCGAAATCTGGTCCGAGATCACCTGCCCGTGGTGCGGCCTGGGCAGCCACCGGCTGGACCGGGCAGTGGAACGGTTCGAGCACAGCGACCAGATCGAGGTGGTTCACCGCTCGTTCCCCCTGAGCAGTGGCTTCCCCGAAAACCGCACGCTCAGTGTCCGCGAGGCGGTGATGGCCAAGTATGGCGCCATCCCCGAGCAGGCCGGCGCACTGGACATCGAGGGTATGGCCACCGCCGAGGGCTTGGCTCCCTATCGGGTCCTGGACAACCGGGTTGGCAACACCGACCTTGCCCATGAGTTCCTGGCCCACGCCTCTGCGATGGGCAAGAACCGCGAAGCCTGGGACATGTTCTTCCGGGCCTATTTCGGTAAGGCCGGGCCGATTTTCGCCCTCGACGACCTGCTCGGCTTCTCCGACAAGCTCGGTCTGGATCGTGAACAGATCCGTGAAGTGCTCACCGAGCGCCGCTACCGCCAGCAAGTCCAAGACGACGCCCGCCGCGCCCAGTCCCTCGGAGCCACCGGCGCTCCGTTCATCCTCATCGACGGCCGCTACGCCGTACCGGGTGCACAGGGCAGCGACGCCCTGCTCGGGCTGCTGCGGACCGCGTGGAACGAGGCCCATCCGGTCACCGCGGTAGCACCCGGCGGCGACACGCCGGCCTGCGGCCCTGACGGCTGCGTCGTCCCGGCCCACCCCTGAACCACCGCAACACGCAACGTCACCCGAGCTGACCATGGCCACGATCGCTCCGGCCCTCGCCCCGCTCCTCTCCTTGCACGAAGCGTCCATGGCGGCCGCCCACGACAAGGTCCGCGCCCTCGTCACCGCCCTCGGCACACCGCGTGCCGCCTGATGCAACCCGTTAGGTGATCCCCATGACCAACTTGCTCGTTCTGGGCGGCAGCGGCCGCACCGGAACCCACGACCTCGAGGACGCCGCTGCCCGCGGCCACCGCGTCCGCGCCCTGGTGCGCAACCCCGACGTCGTCCAGGCCCCGCCCACCGTCGAGCTCATCCAGGGCACGCCCGCGAACATCGACGACCTGGGCAAGGCCGCCCAGGGCACAGAGGCCGTCATCAGTGTCCTCAACAACTCCCGAGCGTCCGACAACCCATGGGCCGAGCCCATCAGCCCGTCGATGTTCATGACCGATGCCGCCGGCAACACGCTGGCAGTGATGGACGAGCAAGGCACCCGCTCTCTCGACCACCTCATCCGTGCCTTCGGCACGGATTGGACACTGGCCCGGGCCGTCGCACTCAGCGATAAACCGGCCGTCGGCCCGCTGCGGGCGTCCCAGACCGGCAACGCTGAGCCGGCCCCCCGAGTCAGCCGTGCCGATCTGGCCGGATTTGCCCCGTCCCACCTCACCTCGAGGAGCATTGCATGAGGAAAGTGAGCGCAATCTTCGGCGCCGGACCAGGCCTCGGTGCCGCCATGGCTCGCCGTTTCGCGGCCGAGGGTTTCCGGGTCGCCCTGGTGGCGCGCCGCAAGGACCGTCTCGATGCCCTCGTCGACGAACTCACAGCCGCAGGCATCGACGCGGCAGGCTTCACCGCTGACCTCAACTCACCCGAAGAAGCTCCCATCGTCGTCGATGCCATCCGCGAGCGCTTCGGCCGCATCGACGTCATCGAGTACGGGCCGGTCCCCAACGGCGGGTTCACCCCCGCCGCCAAGCTGGACCCAGCCACACTGGCCGTCGGCATTCCCCTGCTGATGCTCACCCCGCTCGCGGTGGTTCAGGCCGTGCTGCCGGAATGGACCGAACGCGGCGACGGCGCATTCCTGATGACCACCGGAGCCGGTGCAGTGCAGCCCATGCCCTACGCGAGCGGGGTCGTTCCGTTGATGGCCGGTGCCCGCAATTGGCTCTACTCCCTCAACGGCGAGCTGGCCGCCTCCGGCATCTACGCCGGCACACTGTCGATCGCCGCCTTCATCGACGGAAGCGAGGCCGCACAGACCATCACCGCAGCGGCCGACCCGCAGGCCCCGGTACTGCCCCTGGTCGACCCAGCCGAACTGGCCGAGATCTACTGGGATATGTACACCAAGCGCGACCGCGTCGAGGAAGTCCACCCGGACCTCCCGACCAGCTGAGACACCAGTCCCTGCGGGTTGCCGACCGCGCGCACCGGGTCCACAACCCGCTGGGTCACGCCGAAGGGACTTCCACACCGATCAGCGGCGCTGTGGCACGACCCGGCGCTACCCGACTGATTGTCAGAACCCATCGTCATCAGAGCCGACGAGCCCGCTCTGCCCATTGCGTTGCGGAACAAAACGGCCGGTCGCGCATGTGGCCGCCGAAATGGGCATCTCACGCCAGTGCGCCTCGAAGAGGCCATGCGCCGCGAGCACAGCGGTCGTGACGGCGAAGACTGAGGAAAGTACTGACCTCGAGTCGATCACGTGGAGGCGCGGTCCTCCGAGTCGGCTCGCGGCGGCCGTTGGTCGTTGGGGTTGTCCGGGTCGGGGTCGCCGAACCACCGCGACGGCGTGTGCTGACCGTATTCGTCGTGCCAGTCCCACCATTCGTAGGGTGGGGTCTGCGGATAGCCCTGCGGTGAGTCCTCCCACTGCTCCTGGCGTCCCAGCGCGGTCATATCGAGGTAGCTCCACGTGGTTCCCAGTGCCTCGTCGCCGCGGTTGTTGATGAAGTAGGTGCGGAACACCCGGTCGCCGTCGTGAATGAATGCGTTCGTGCCGTGCCATTCGTCCACGCCGAAGTCGGCGTCGAAGTCGTCGGTGATGGTGTACCACGGCATCTCCCAGCCCATTCGAGCTTTCACGCGCTCGATGTCCGCTCGCGGCGCGCGGGAGGCGTAGACGAGTGTGGTGTCGCGGGCGTTGAGATGGGCCAGGTTGGGGACATGATCGGCCATCATGGAGCAGCCGCGGCAGGCATGGTCGGGCCAGCCGCTCACGCCGGGTTCGAAGAAGGCGCGGTAGACGATCAGCTGACGCCGGCCCTGGAAGAGGTCGAGCAGGCTCGCCTTGCCCTCGGGTCCCTCGAACACGTACGCCTTGTCCACGGCCTGCCACGGCATCCGCCGCCGCTGGGCGGCCAGCGCGTCACGCGCGCGGGTCAGCTCCTTCTCCTTCACGAGCAGTTGCTGCCACGCTGCCTGCCACTCCTGTGGCGAGACGATCGGCGGTGTCTGCATACGATGCCCTTCCTTTCGGTTTCGGTCATTCAGGCCAGCGGTGATATGCCCGCGGAGGTGAGCGTGTTGGCGTGGTGGACCGGATGTGCAGCCGTCGCGATTTCGAGAACCGACTTGCCCACCTGCTCCGGGGCGAGGGCGGGTCCCAAGGACCGCACGAACGTGTCGACATCGACGCCTTGCCGCTCGGCGTAGGCGGCCACCACCGCGGCTCCCAGGTCGGTGGCCGGCGTCAACTGAGGGAGGACGGACACGAACCTGATCCCCAGCCCGGCCCGTTCCGACTCGACGGCGGCATAGCTCGTGATGAGCCTGACAGTGGCCTTCGCCCCCGCGTAGCCGCCGCTCAGCGGCGACCCGTTGATCGCCGCGCCGCTGGAGAACGCGATCACCGAGCTACCCGGCGCCAGCGGCCGCCGCAGCGCTTCTCGCACCCAGTGGAACGCCTGCGCTACGTCGACATTCCAGTTCTGGCTGAAGGTCTCCCACGTCTGATCCTGCAAGGGGCTCATC
The DNA here is from genome assembly GCF_040681325.1 of Nocardia sp. NPDC051787. Lineage (NCBI taxonomy): Bacteria > Bacillati > Actinomycetota > Actinomycetes > Mycobacteriales > Nocardiaceae > Nocardia > Nocardia sp. NPDC051787. The sequence continues at coordinate 35,195 of NZ_JBFAYO010000041.1, read as the reverse complement.
CGCGGAGCGGCCCCGGCGCACAGGACCACCGTGCGCGGCCGATGTTCGTCGAGCAGTCGCCTGGCCGTCGCGGGATCGGCGGCGTCCGCGGTCACCGCGGTGAAGCTACCGCCGAGTTCGTCGTGCACGGCGTCGAGCTGCGCGCTCGTCCGGGCGATGCCGACGACATGGGCACCGGCAGCCGACAGGGCCCTGGCGATGCCGCGGCCGAATCCACGGCCGGCCCCGGTCACGATCGACGTCGTGCCGTCGAGGCCGCCGGTCTCGAGTGTTTGGTTCACGGTCGTATTCGCTTTCGTTGGTGGTGTGCTCGGAGGGTTCCCACAAATTCAGATACGTCGAGCCGCCGCGATTCATCGGTGCGGGGCCGACCGATCGCCTTCTTTGACGATCGGGGCCGAGCCGACCGATGAATTTCGGCCGCCGGACGTATCTCTACTGGTAGGGGTGCCCATCCCTGCCACGTCGAGACCTAGGAGTACGACCTTGCCGGTCCAGGAGGATTTCATCGAGCAGGCGGCGCCGTTTCGTGCCGAACTGATCGCGCACTGCTATCGCATGCTCGGGTCGGTGCATGATGCCGAAGATCTCGTCCAGGAGACGTACCTGCGCGGCTGGCGCGGCTATGCGGCGTTCGAGGAACGCGCGGCGCTGCGCACCTGGTTGTACCGCATCGCGACGACCGCATGCCTGCGCGCACTGGAGAACCGCGCTCGCCGGGTGCTGCCGGCCGGCCTGGGCGGCGGCTCGGTCGACCCCGATGCGGGTCTCCACCGCGACGCCGGTACGTACCAATGGATGCAGCCGCTGCCCGACGCGTTGACACCGGAAACGGCACTGGTCGCCAGGGAAAGCGTGCGGCTGGCCGTGGTGACGGCCATGCAGGAGCTGCCCGCGCGTCAGCGGGCCGTGTTGATCCTGCGCGACGTCGCCCAGTTCAGTGCCGCCGAAGTGGCGGAACTGCTCGAAACCACCCCATCCGCGGTCAACAGCGCCCTGCAGCGGGCACGCGCCCATCTCGCCGAGGTCGCCCCCACCGACGAAAACGTGACCGAACCGGAAGACGCCGTACGCCGAGCACTGCTCGACCGCTACTGTGCGGCATTCGAGAACGCGGACCTCGCAACCCTCACCGAGCTATTGGCCGCCGACGTCAGGCTCGAGATGCCGCCGGTGCCGCTGTGGTTCACCGGACGCGACGCTGTTACCCAGTTCCTTGCCAAGCGTGCCTTCGCCGAGCCGGGTGATCTCATGCTGATCCCGACGGCCGCGAACGGACAACCCGCTGTCGCCGAATACCGTCGCGGCGCGGGCGGCAACCTCGAAGCCCATTCGATACACGTCATCACCACCAGCGCCGGCGGGGTCACCGCCATCACCGTCTTTCTCGAACCAACGCTGTTCGCCGCTTTCGGCATGCCACTGACCCGCCCGAAGGGCGATTGACCGGGCAGCCGAGCACAAGCTCGAGGCGAAGAACATTGTTCAGTCGATGATCGCGGTGGCTTCGATCTCGACCAGCGAGATGCTCACCCGGAACCTGCGCATGCTGGAGCGCAACGGCTTGGTCGAGCGAACCGTGCACCCCACGGTGCCGCCACGCGTCGAGTACACCCTCACCGAACCGGGCCAAGCCCTACGCGAGACAGTTCACCGAATGTGCGACTGGACCCACCAATATCTCGGCCACATCGAAGCCGCCCGTCGCCGCTTCGACCCGTGACGGGTCTAGCGCCGCAATCGGCCAGGCCCCTTCCTGCTCGTTCGACGTCTCGCCCTCCGTCGAAAACCCGGTGAGGTCGATGGATCGAGAGGGTGATGTCCCGCTGTGCGGCTGACTGGCCGAATCGGGGGCGATCCGGCCAGTCGCCGATGAGATGTCGTCTCGACGATTGATCACCAGGCCCTTGGACTTATAGCTACTAGATTGTAGCTACTATTGACTAGCTACAATATAGTAGCTATATTTCCCGTGTGGACGCGATGAACCCCCCGGAGAAAGGCCGCCGCACCAAGCTCGAATTACGCGCAGACTGCCATGCGGCCGTCATCGCGGAGGCGGCTGAGACCGGCGTCGGCCGGCTGGCGATGGAGGGTGTTGCACGCCGGGCGGGTGTCGCCAAGACCTCGCTCTATCGGCACTGGTCGACGGTCGGGGATCTGCTGATCGAGGCGCTGGCGCAGGCGTATCCGGTGGAAGTGCCGTCGCCTGCGGGCGGGAATCTGCGCGGTGACCTGCTGCGGGCACTCGAGCAGTTGACGGAGTGGCTGTCCGGCCCGACCGGATCGGCGACGGCTGCGATATTGAGCGAGCGGCAGCGGCGACCGGACCTGGTCGAGTCGTTGTACCGCAACGTCTTCGACCTGCGCGGCGGACGGTTCACCAGGACGGTTCTCGATCACTACGCGGCGCTCGGTGAGATCGACGCCACACTGGTCACGCCGATCGTGAGCGATATCGGTGAGGCGCTGGTGATCAAGCATCACATCGACACCGGCCAGTGGCCCGACGAGCGCATCAGGTCGGCCATCGTCGACGAAGCCCTCTTGCCCGCGCTCGGATTCCCACCTTCGACCAAGCGAAAGGCGAAATGACAAGCGCACCATCGAGTTCGGTCCACGTGGACTGGACAACGACCACCGGCACCTCGCGCACCACGCTGACCACGCACCTGTGGACCGCGCCCCCACTGCGGCGTGGTTCACCGATCCACGACAAGGCATTCGACGCGTTGCGTGCGCTCGACGCCGACCTCGTTCGGTTCCTGCCGTGGTTCTCGCACCCGCGTATCGCTGTCGCCGAGCTGGCTGCGCCGACGGCGACCGAAACATACTGGGATTTCGACCTGCTCGATCCCGTGATCGAGGACTTCATGGACGCCGCAGGGGGTCGGCCGGTCGTCGCGAACTTCGCGACCATTCCGGCCTGGATGTTCCGTACCGACGAACCGGTAGCCGTAGCGGAGGACCCTGATCAGATTCATTGGGACTACGAGCAGGGCAGCGAATTCCGTGATCCGGCTCTCGCCGAGGTCGCGGACTACTTCTACCGCGTCGCCAGCTGGTATATCGCGGGCGGGTTCACCGACGAACTGGGGCGCAGGCACGAGTCCGGCCATCACTATCGCTTCGCATACTGGGAAGTGCTGTGCGAACCCGATCTCGGGCACCGGATCACGCCGGAGCTCTACACGAGGCTCTACGACGCTGTTGTCGAACGCCTCAGGCCATTGGACCCCGATATGAAGTTCGTCGGGCTGTCGCTGAGTCACATGCACCGCGAGCCCGAGTACTACTGGCATTTTCTGGATCCGGCCAACCATCGGTCCGGTGTCGCGCTCGACGCATTCTCGTATCACTTCTACGCGTCGCCGGAGATCGTCAACCCGTTCGGTCCGGAGGGCAATGCGCCGTCCGCGCACTGGCGCGACATCTTCTTCGCGCGAGCCGACGGATTCCTCGAACAAGTGCGGTTCATCGATTCGATCCGGCGCAGGTTGGCCCCGGACATCAAAACGTTCATCAACGAGTTGGGTACCTACGCCCCCGATGTGATGAATCCCGCCCCCGAGATCCCGGACGAGTACTGGGCATTGAGCGCCGCAGTCCAGTCCTACCTGTGGGCCGAACTGGTCGCATCGGGGATCGACCTGGTGGGGATCGCCGAGTTCATGGACTACCCCGGCATGATCCCCGGCACCTCGCTCATCGACTGGGAAACCGGCGCACCGAACCCGCGATACCTGGCACTGGAACTGCTGCTGCGACACTTCGGCCCAGGCGATTTGCTCGTCGTTACCACAACCGGATTTCCCGATCCACGGATGCACGCGCAAGCCTTTGTGACCGCATCCGGTGAACGAAAGCTTGCACTGATCAACAAAACCGACGTGACGATCGCGGTCACCGTCGATTCCGGATGCGTCTTGGAGCAGATCGGAACCAAGGGTCTCCATAGCGCGCCGATCACCGACCCTGTCGTGACACTCGACCCCTTCGCAACCGCGGTCGTCACCTACCGACGATGACCTCATCATTCGGAATCAGCCACACCGTTCGACCGGTGACAGAGCAGCCGTGAGCCTTGTCGCCCTCATCGAATTCGCGCGTGCACCCGCATACTGCGTGCCCGCGAAGACCGCTCTCCGGTGTTATGAGGACGGCGGCCCTCGGTCAGACGAGGCTGTTGGCGGCGAGTTTGGTGTCGAGTTCGCGCAATCTGGCCGAGCCGGGTGCGGTGTGGCTGATGGTGTCGCGGGCAGCGCGGACTTCGCTGGCCAGGCGGGCAGAGCCATGGGTAGCGGCGGTGCGGGCGATGATGCGTGCGGCTTCGTCGGCTTCGCCGACCAGGCACAGCGCGGTGCCCGGACCAACATCGGCGAATCCGCGCGAGAGCGCGAAGGCGGGGTCAATGCGTTCCACGCACCCCTTTGCCGCGGCGACTGCTTGGTCGCCGATGCCGAGCTTGATCAGGCATTCCGCCGCGAATCCCGCGTTCAGGGCGGCGTCGTACACGTAGGTGGGCAGATGCGTGGATGCCGCAGTTTCGATGATCTCGCGTGCCTCATCGAGTGCGGTGCGACATTCGCGGACTTGGTCGAGTTCGGCGTGCGCCTCAGCGGCCATATCGCGGGCGTACGCGAGGAGGTAACCGTCGTCGCTGCGACTGGCCCAGTAGGCGGCGGCCATGGCGTGATCGACTCCAACTCCGGGCTGCCCGCCCTTGGTGGCAGCCAGCGACATGTTGCACAGCACCAGCGCCGTCAACGATGGGTTCGCCGCTTCGTGAGAGGCGTTGCGAGCCAATTCGTAGTGGTGGCCCGCCAGGCGCAGATCGCCCGCGTCATATGACATCCAGCCCAGCGACCGTGCCAGCGACGCCCGAACCGACAACAGTCGCGACCGAAGGGGGCGGGGCAGTCGCGCAGCAGCGCGTCCACCACGTCCGCCTGACCTTGGCGGACAGCGAGCACGGCTTTCGGGCCGAATGCCTCGTACTGACGGCCGACAGCGTCGAGCACGTTTTCGATCTGATCGATAGCGGTAGCGTCGAGCTGCACCGTCAGTCCGCGGGTCAGTTGCCCGCTGGTGCCGCGTTCGAGCCCTGCCAGCAGCGCGGCGGCTGGCAGAGTTCCCGCGACGGCGAGAACTTCGAGCATTTCGCGTCGGTTCATGTCCAACTGGGCCGTCCCCGATGAATGAGACCACTCGGTATTAGAGTCCTGTTTGGCCTGGTGAGGGCCGAGAAGGGACACTGAGAGACATGGCAGGACGTAAGCGGCATTCCGCGGAGGACATCGTGCGGAAGCTGCGCCGTGCCGACGAGTTGACTGCCGCCGGTAAGACCGGCGAGGAGGTTGCCGCGGAGATCGGGGTGTCGACGGCGACGTTGTACAACTGGCGCCGCCAGTACGGCGGTGTGGATACCGACGCGGCGAAAGAGCTCAAGGAGCTGCGAGAGCAGAATGCGCGCCTGAAGCGGTTGCTCGCGGATGCCGAGCTGGAGAAGGACGCGCTGCGGGAGATCGCTCGGGGAAAATTCTGAGCCCGGCAGCCAAGCGCCGCGCTGTGGACATGCTTCGCACTATGAAGAGCATGTCGGAACGGTTCGCGTGCAAGGTCGTTGGGCTGATTCGGTCGACCTATCGGCGGCTGCCGATCAAGGACACCCCGATCGATCCGGATGCCGGTTTGCGGGCGTGGCTGCGCTCGTACGCGGTCAAACATCAGGGGCACGGGTTCCGCCGTGCCTGGGCCGTCCTGCGGTTCGACGAGGGCGCAGGCGTCAACATCAAGAAGGTCCACCGCCTCTGGCGCGAGGAGGGCCTGCAGGTCCGGCAACACCATCCCCGAAAACGAGCCGGGGTTTCCTCGGTCCCGCCGGTCGAGGCTGATGCACCGAAGGTGGTGTGGGCGTTGGATTTCCAGTTCGACTCCACGGTCGACGGTCGGGCGGTGAAGATCGCGTCGATGATCGACGAACACACCCGAGAATCCCTGCTGCACGTGGTGGAACGGTCGATCACCGCCGAGCGGCTGGTCGCCGAGCTGGAGAAGGTATTCGCCACGACCAGCGGCCCGCCGAGGGTACTGCGGATGGATAACGGTCCGGAGATGATTTCGGCTGCCCTGCAACGGTTTTGCGCCGACCGGGTCGGGATCTCCTACATTCCTCCGGGTACGCCCTGGAACAACGGCTTCGTCGAATCGTTCAACCGGCGGCTGCGGACCGAGTGCTTGAACCGCAACCACTGGACCACCTTGCTCGAGGCTCGGGTGGTGATCGGCGATTTCAAAGTCGACCACAATCGGCGGCACCGGCATTCGGCGCTGGGCTACCTGACCCCGGCCGAGTACGCTGCGGCCTGCACCCACACCCACCATCCGGTGGCCTGCGGGACTGGTGGGCGGCGCCGGTGCCATTTCCGGCCGCGAAGCTTCATACCCACACGATTGGACAGGTAGTCGATCAACTGGCTCAGCTGACGGTGCAGACCTACATCGCGATAGCCACCGCGCCGGACACCTTGTTCCACGACGCGTCCGCCCAACTCGCCGAGCTGGGCGGTGCCTACCAAAACCTGGTCGACGACCTCGCTCGCGGCAGCCAGACAAAGCCTTCAGAAAACAAACGGGGTGGCACCGCACAGCGGTGCCACCCCTTGAGCACTTCGTCGCTGTCGGATGGGACGGTGACGAGAAGTCGTGTCGGGAACCAAGCCATGCCAGCGGATCCCGCCCGCCATGAATCGTGCGCGAACCGGAGCGCCTGATCGTGTTGTAGAGGATCCGGAATCGGTGGACCTCCATGTCCAGGGCGTCGCCGTCGGCGATGACGCCGCGAAAAAGGCGCTCGTATTTCAAGGTGCCGAAGAACCGCTCGATCACACCATTGGTCTGTGGTGACCGGACACGGGTGCGGACGTGTCGCAGCAGCGGATCCGGTCCGGCGAACGCGGTCTGCGTCTGGATTTTGTCGCCTGCTCGACGGCCGCACGGCTATTCATGCAGGACTGGCGCATGCCACAGCGACGAACCGATCCTCCGACACCGCTCCGCAGGTCAGGGTTGACCGGGTTTGAGGACGATGAACAGGCCGTTGGCCTCGGCGCATAGGCGGTCGCCGTCGTGCAGGGTGGCGCGGACGTAGACCTTGCGTCCTTCCTGGCGTTCGGCCCACGTGCGCACCTTCAGTTCGGTGTTCAGTGGGGTGATGGAGCGGTAGTCGACGGTGAGGGAGGCGGTTCTGGTTACCGCGCCCGCGTGGACGGCGGCGGCCATACCGAGTAGGTCGTCGAAGGCGATGGCGATCTGGCCGCCGTGGGCGGCGGTGTTGCCGCCGAGGTGGTAGGTGCGGAAGGTGATGCGGGCGTCGACGCCATGTTCGTCGACGTGGTCGATGACGAACGGTGGCAGAGTGATGTTGCCACAGGCGGGCAGGTCGAAGCGGGTCCAGTTCGGGGTCGACCACTCGTCCACGAGGGCGTCGTCGAGCTTGTCGTTCAGCTGCTTGAGCAGGCCGATCGCCTCTACCGCCAGGTCGTCGGAGGGACTGGCCAGGCGAACACGGTCCATCAGGCCGCGGACCTGTTCGATGAACCGGCCGTAGTGGGGCCCGCCGCGGGAGATGTCGTCCTTGGCGGCCTCGTGGGCGGCGATGAGTTCCGGCATCGGGCGGAACCCGCCCTCGTGGTGCTCCTTGCTCGGCACCGCGTCGCCGGTCTGCGGTTCGTTCATGAGAACACGTTATAGGTTGTCTGGTGAATGTTCGCTGGGCGGGTGCCGGGTCCTCCGGTGGCGTGCTGTACCGCCGGATTGGTCCCTCTTCACGCGCGCCAGCCGAACGAAGGCGAGGCAGCCGCCTAGGCTGGTGCGCGATCGGCTATCGCGTAGCTCCGAGTGGCTCGGCGCGGTTCCGGCGGCCGGGTGCGGGACTCGGCCTCGATCGACCTCTTCGTCTGGTGAAAGGTTTTGTGTGCATGGGTGTTACGGCGGTCGTCTTCGACATGGACGGCGTCCTCATCGACTCCGAGCCGGTGTGGGAGCGCGTGCGGCGCGCGTATGTCGCGGAGAAGGGTGGACAGTGGCTGCCCGACACCCAGCGGCGGCTGATGGGGATGAGCACCGGTGAATGGTCGGAGTACCTCAGCGGTGAGCTCGGCGTCGGTGAGCCGCCGGAGACCGTCGCCCGTGAGGTGGTCGACCGGATGGCCGAGCACTACGACGAGGGCGTCCCGCTGCTGCCGGGCGCGGTCGAGGCCGTGCAGCGGATCAGCGAACGCTGGCCGCTCGGACTGGCCAGCTCGTCGCCCCGTGCCCTGATCGATAGCGTGCTCGGCCGTACCGGTCTGATCGAATTCTTCACCGTCACGTTCTCCACCGAGGAAGTCGATCGTGGAAAGCCCGCGCCGGACGTCTACCTGACGGTAGCGACGTTCCTGCGTCAACGGCCCACCGACTGTGTCGCCGTGGAGGATTCGAGCAACGGGCTGCGCTCGGCTTACGCCGCGGGTATGCGCGTCATCGCGGCCCCGCGTCCGGAATACCCGCCCGCCGCCGATGCGCTGCGATTGGCCTCCGAAGTGATCTCCGATCTCGACGAACTCATTCCCGTGCTGATCGAGACGCCGACGACCGGGGCGCCGGAGTAGTCAGCTTCGGTAGGAGGTCAGCAGGGTGCGGGCGGCGGCGGTCACGTCGTCTTCCAGCCATTCGGGCAGCGCAGGGGCGTGGGCGTGGCGACGCAGCGCCGCGTAAGGAAGGTCGACGATCGCCCGGGTGACCGCGTCGATCTCGCGCTCGCCGTCGCGGCCGAACAACGCGTGCGTGACGCGACGCAGATGCTCGATCAACGGTGCGTTCATCTCAGCCAAGGTGGCGTTGAACTCCACGTCGGGGCCGCCATCGAGCAGATCGCTGGGTCGCAGGTTCAGCAGAAGCCGCGCGTCCTCGGGTAATTCGCGCCCGAACCGCAGGGCGGCCCGCGCCATCGCGACACCGGCCTCGACCGGGTCGGACTCGTCGGCCGCGGCAAGTGTGCGGTCCTGGAAACGCCGCAGCGCGCGCAACCATGCGGCGGTGAGCACACCGTTGCGGTTGCCGAAGCGGTGATACAGCGTGCCCACCGGAGCGCCGCTGGCCTCGGCGATCGCGGACACACTGGCCGCGCGGGGTCCGTCGGCGAGCACCAGGGTGCGTGCTGCGTCGAGGATCACGTCGGTGTCGTGCTTGCGGGGTGGCGCCATCTACTAGTACGTTCCTTCTATATGGAGCGGTTGTCCTACATAGATGAGCATGCCAGATCGGTCGACGCGAACCGGGATCGAGCGTGGAAAGCGGTGCTGAAAGTCGTCTGCAAAGATCCGCACGATCCGTCGTCGGTGGGCGGCGGATTCGCCCTGGAATCCGCCGAGGAGCCGCGTCGCTTGGCGTTGCGGGGCGAGCACTGGTTCTCGAAGTACCAGTTGATCTTCGAATTGGACGAGGAGGGTCCGAGCCGGACGCGCGTCCGCGCGCGGAGCTTCGCCGAATTCCCCGGACTGTCCGGCAAGGTCTATCGTGCCCTGGTCATCGGCACCGGCGGCCACCGCATGGCGGTGCGTAGGATGCTGCGTCGAATCGCGGCGGCGGCATGATTCCCGGCAGGGTTTGGGGCGCCACCGAGGCCGAATGTGAGGCACCGCTACCGTGCGACGAACGGCAGCCCGGTGGATTTCAGGCCGACCGCGCGATCAGCATCGCGGCGCCACCCGCACTCGTCTTCGCCTGGCTGTGCCAGTTGCGCATCGCTCCCTACAGCTACGACCTGCTGGACAATTTCGGCAAGTCCAGCCCGCGCCGGCGCGATCCGGGACTCACCGAATTGGCAGTGGGACAGCGTTTCATGTCGCAGTTCGACCTGGACTCCTTCGTCCTCGGCCGGCACATCACGCTGATCACCGGCAAGATCTGCGTCACCTATGCGGTTCGTCCCGAAGAGGCGGGGACCAGGCTGGTGGTCCGGATACGTTTCGGCGGACCCAAACCCATCGCGGTGGCGCTGGCGCTCGGTGACGTCATCATGATGCGCAAACAGTTGCTGACGTTGAAGGAACTCGCCGAGGCCGAATACCGCTCCGGCTCAACGGAGGAGAAGGGCCCAGCATCAGCCGACTGACGGGACTGCGAGACTATCCCATCCGGGCGAATGTCGTGACGTGAGTTCCCGTCTCATCCCCGCGACCTCGTCAGTGGAACAGATACTTCAAAGCTGCGCAACCCCTCTCGCCACCGAATCAAAATTCGGATAGATTCCGACATTGCAAAAGATGGATAGAGTGGAACAATTACTCTCTCGCCTGGAGCGAGATTCGAGTCGTGCATTTGTAAGCCGGATATCGGTGGCATTCTGTCATCATCAGCCAGAATCTCGAACCTAACAGCCTCCGCCGTGTATGCACTTACATTGCAGAGCTCCACATGAGCATAAGAAGTTGCTGCGCCCACGGACTTGTCGCCGTCCAGATGGTATTCGACCGAAAACTTCGCAGAGCTGCCGACCCCAGCCCCGACTCGGCGCTCTTTGGTCAGCAGGGACACGTCTCTTGAAATTGTCCTCATCACGCTGACCGACAATGCCTCGAGATCCACATATTCTGACCAGAGGCCGCGCCGCTTCCACTCATTCTTGAACTTGCGCAACGAAGCCAACTGCTCGAGATCCAACTGCGAGTCAGGGGGAAGGGGCCCTCCATTGAAGAACCCGTGCACTCGCACGCCGTTACGTATTGCTTGATCCAACTCTTCGACTGTTCCGGACAGGGCCCGTGGAGTCGGTGTACCCAAACGCGCACTGAAAAGGACGACAACTATATCCGCGAATCGCACTAGTTGGTCATTTATAGCCTCTTGCGGATCGAGATGAAGATCCGAAATGGCGTTCATTTCCCATCTGAGTGGCAGCAGAACCACACCGGATTCGGTCGAGTGTGTGGCATTCCATTCGTGGACTACTCGCTCCACCACATCACGCTCTGCGGCCACGTCACCAGGGGATGCGATCAATAATGGGACGATCATTCCGTCAATCGTCATAGTATGCTTTTCTGCTCATATCAGTTGGACGGCTCGATCATGAAACGGCGAAGTCTATGTACATGCCGACGGAATCCCATTCGCTGTCCCCTGCGGGCTCATATCGTAGAAAGCACCTCTGCTCCAAGGATACCAAAGGCGCTGGATCAAGCTTTTCGGGCGTGCCGATCAGGTGCACGTAACATCCATTTGGCAACCACTCGAGGCCCTCGAGAGAGGTCAAGGATTCGTCGTCTTCAACGATAAGAGAGCTGAGCCTCGGACATCTTGGAAGATTACTCAGACTGCCCAAAACACCCGAACTCCAAACCAGCTGCTCGAGATTGGGAATCTCCGAGATTGCCGTGTCATAGATCAACGTGCAATCAGTAAAAGACAACCGTCTGAGATTTGCACTGAATTCGTCCACTGTGGCCATAGAGAAATGCGCACTAACCAAATGAATCGATTCGATGCTTGGAATCTTCCATATCAGCTCGAGCAAAGCCTCGGGCGGATTGTGCATCTTGAGACTCCGGACACTGGATAATGTGGAAACCAGATCGTCGAGAGATACACGCGCTTCTTCGGCGCTGGCATCGGATCTGTTGTCGGCATGCGAAGGAGAAAAACTTGCGGAAAAATGTATATCGACGTACCTCAACGATCTACATCCAGCAAGCTGGAGCAAATCGGAGTCTCGAAGTTCGTACCCGAGCTCAAGTCGGGACAACTCTCTACTACGAGAAAGGAATGACAGTGACTCGAAGCGAACATTCTCGGGTACCGAAACAGTTCTCAGCCGATACAGAGCCGATGTGGCGGTTGACGGAATAGTTGACCTATCGCCCTTGAGGTTGGATAGATAGAGAATCCTGAGCTCGGACTTGTCCCCCAACAGGGCATCCCAATCCAAGCCATCGAGGCTTATTCTATCCAAATGAATAGCCCAGAGACTGGCCGGACCCAAAGCTACGCGACGCTGCTGAAAGAATGTCAGCGGGTCGCCTTCTTTTTCGTGTGCATCCTCATATTTGGACCCAGATATCGAAATAAATTTCAGATCCTCCAACGAGTAGGTCCAATCGAGCGGACCTATCGCTGGACAGTCCTTGATCCTCAACTGTCGAAGCCGCCGCAAGCTCTTCACAACTGCCCTCGTATGATGCGATAGCGGAAATCCATAGAGCACCAACTCGCTCAACTTCGGTGCACGGTCGAGAGCGTCAAGATACTCATCTCCGGTCGCAATTACTGAAAAATTCTGCTCCAATTGTGACAGAACTCGCTCAGTGTATCTCTTTGGGTTGAACCACTCTATTCCCTTGGAAATTTCGCCCAAGTCCGTGTACCTGCCGGACCGTGCGTATCGGGCCAACTCATCTATGGCAAGGTCGGATCCGATACGACATAATGTCTGGATCGCCAGTCTACGGGACTCGACACCGGCGTTATGCGCCGATCGCAGATATGGGACGGCGTGGTTTCCAAGCGCGGCCATCACCTTGACTTCACTGATATCCCGCGGCGGAAACAAAGACGCGACAGCCGCATCTGCTCGGGTGCGAACCGATTCGGAAAGTCCAGATGAAGCCGATCCGACACACTCGACAACCAGGAGACGAAGATTTCTACCGGCAATCTGTGTGGTGGATTCTTCCAATTTGTCGAGCAACCACAAAATGATTCGGTCTGCGGTGGGAAGGCCCGATTCATAGCATGCAAAGGGGAGAAGCGACCATTGTCCGGACTCGGCAAGTCGTAGAATGCGTTCGACATCACCGTCCAATTGTGCCACTTTTGCGGTCAAGTAATCTTGAATACTCCGATGCACGAACTCGGCGTCATTCCTGGACACTTTCTGTAAAACAATGCTTCTCGAAAGGATGGCGTCTCGCCAACGCCGTGCCTCGTGGCTGCTCTCGCCTACCAGTGGCAGTGCCTGCGACAATATAGAATCTACGCAATTATTTTCGCCTGAACTGGAGCTCTTCTCTATCGCAATACTATGTCTGCGGTTCTCGGCCATATTTTGCGCGATAGCGCCTACCAGCCTGAGCTTGGCACCCAATTCTTTGGCTGCCCAGTCGGAGGAACTTATAGAACTCATACCCCGCTCCCGCTCACGTCGATCGAGCAGAGCGTTCACTACGTTGGTGTATAACCACCCCTTATGTGCAGGAGACCTACGTCCACTGCTGGTGTATAAACAGCTCAGCATCGAGGCAATGAGTGGCGTATCGACCATATCCTGCATAGCGGGCGATCGTAGATCGTGCAGCAGATCTCGTTCCGCCCGGTCCAAATCGACCAATCTGACGTCGTCGCTGTCATTCAACAGCTCAGCGAGGCCCTTGAACCAACGCTGGATGAGGGCCAATGCATCTGGAGGGCCGAGTGGAAGTATCTTGACCTGTCGGAAATGGAGGCGACGGATCAGGTCGCTATGGGGCATGCCGTCCGGCCTTGATGTGATCAAGATATGTGCTTCTGGATACCGTGTTGCCAGACTTTCCACCCACGCTGATGCGCCTGCGCACCCGGCCTCTGACATCTCATCCCAGCCATCGAGCAGTATAAGCGGTGTCACCTCGCCCCTGCATTTATCCAACCAATCCGGTTGCGCTTCATTCCGAATCTGCTTTCCATACAGCAACGCCTTGTCGTCCGGGGCATACTTTGTTGTCACGACATCTCTGAGCTGAACAAACAGAGGTAGGACTTTCCTACGCCCCTCGTCGAAGATACGGAGCCTTCCGCGCGCAGCCCTGTACGCGAGCCACTGAACAGCGGTGGTTTTCCCATAGCCCGCTTTGCCGGTAATTACAAGTCGCAGTCCAATTTTCGCAGGTAATTCCGTGGCGCTGCGCCCTTGGCGGCTGGGCACCCGGCGGCTGGGCCCGAGCCCATGCAGGCCAGGAGACATCAATATTCGCTCAAGCGAGATGGATTCACCACCGTAACCATCTCCTTCGGAGACCCTAGCCGCTAGATGGGAAACGGATATCGGCACCGTGCGATACCGGACATCGACCGGCAATCCGAATAGCTTCATGTAACGCAGCGAATACAAAACGTCTTGTCGCTGCATCTCAACTATTCTCGCCGTTCCAATCGTCAACAAACCGGGGAGGCGAACGTTTTTGAGAGCGTCGACAGTATTGTCTATAAGTCGCGGTGTGGCGGTCATGCTGACCCATGCGACATCGGTGGAGATGCTCGGTATCGCGGTTATCCAGGCCAGTAGTACATGACTGCACAGCGTCAGAGCGGCTTGACTTATCAGATGGCGCACATCGCTGTCTGCGTCGTCACGCCATTGTGCGATAAGGCGAGGCTCGAGGAGTCGTATTATGTCGCTGACCGTGGCTGTGGACAGATCGCGATGTGCCTCGATCTTTCCGGTCTGCTGGGTTATCAATGCGGTCAATCTGTCCAAGACATAATTGTATGTCTCAGTATTGATATCGTCGGGCCACGTTGAGTGGATGGAGTCCAGCGCCTTGGCGAGTCGGCCGATGGCACTCTCGAAGTGCCGCTGGAGTTCTTCCACGACAAATGTATCGCGAGTGTCTGGAATCAGTGTTTCCGCCCATGAACGTGAATCCTCGTTCAGCGTTTGGGCTAACGAAATGTGCACTGAGACCAATCCGAGACGGAGCGTCGCAGTTGCAAGCCTTCTGTGCGAATACATTGCAGTCCTGGGATAGCTGCGGCAGGTAGGCTATCAGCCTACCAAGGTGATGGCAGCGCCCGCGGTAATTATCGAGCAACGGCCGATATATGTTACCATCGGTTACGTCAATTGCTTCCGATAACTCGGGCCGGGCGCTGTGGTTTTCATCGACACAGTCTGCGACCGCGCCCTACGTGTCGTGTTTACAAAGTTTGGACGACTGACCGGTGTTATTGGTGCGGCAATGCATAGCTGATCGAAAGCTGGCGCACCGCCTGTTTGTTTCAACGGCGGACAAGCCGTCGATAACCCGCTGATCAGGTGCGCCGTTCGACCAAGTCGAACTTCATTTGCTCGAATCCCGCCGGCGCGATGTCGCGCACCGACACCAGGGCATACGCCCAAGAGCCGAGGAGGGTGTGGTCGCCGACGGTGCTGCCGGTGTCCGGCGCTGGTTCCGCGGTGAGCAAAGGTAGCGGGTGGATGCGGTGACGGGCGTCGTTTTCCAGTACGGTCGCCTTGTCCACGAAGACCCGCAGGTCGTGATTGAGCAGGTAGCGGCCGACGGCGCCGTGCTCGGGCGCTACCAGTGCCGCGACGGAATTTGCTGCCCAGTAGAGGTTTTCGCCGTCCGGTTGACCTCGCGGAGCCGCGTGACCAGCCCACACCACCCGGGCGGGCGTCTCGAGCAGCCGCTCGACTCCTTGGACGAGGTGGTGGCCGATCCTGGCATGTTCCATGAGCTTCGCGCCCGCCTCGACGTAGCCGAGCAGGCGATGGTCGTCGGTGCAGAGTACTGCTCGATACAGCTGCCACACGGAGCTGGATTCCCTTCGGTAATAGGCGATTTCGTTGCATGCTCACACGTGTTTGCGGTGTGGCGATTACAGCGGCGTTACCACCGTGGTGCGGCTGGGCGAGATCTGCCTCAGCGGTTGAGCGGATGGAAGGCGCTGCGTTACAACGGCATACGAGCCGGGATGCGCGCCACGCTCATCGTCGGGCGCAACCACGCGGTAGTGCATGACCACGTCCTGGTCGTCGGCGATCACGCGGGCCAGCTCGAGGCGGGAATCGGCCACGGGTGCCTGCGCGATGAACTCGATGAAGCGTCTTTGCCGAAGGGTTTCCTGGACTGTGCTCGGAGCCGTAGCTGAAGTCGAAGAAGGCGGTCCAAGGGGCGCCTCGGTCAGTCGTAGAGCGCCTGGCGTGCCCGCCGGTACTGCGCCCGAATGCGTTGCCCGACCGCGGCGTCGGCCGGAGCCGGGATCTCCGTGACCGTGCGCGTTTGCCACACGGGCGGCCGGGGCGCACGACTGAGTGCCCACGCGGCCTGCCGGGCGGCCCCGAGTGCGACGTACTCGGCCGGTTGCGGCACCGTCACCGTGACGCCGAAAACCTGGGCGGCGATCGCCGCGACCAGCGGTGAGCGGGCGGCGCCGCCGACGAGCAGCACCCGTCGCGGCGTCACGCCGATGCCGGTGAGATGGTCCAGCGCGTCGGCGAGGTGGCAGAGCATGCTCTCGTAGGCGGCGCGGGCGATGGTGGCGGGACGCATGGCCTCCGGGCGCAACCCGTGCAGACTGCCCGTGGCGTGCGGCAGGTTGGGCGTGCGTTCACCCGCCAGATAGGGCAGCATGACCACGCCGTCCGCGCCCGGTGACGCCTGTGCGGCCAGCGATTCGAGGGCGGGCAGGTCGACGCCGAGCAGATCGGCGGTCGAGGTCAGGACGCGGGCGGCATTGAGCGTGCAGACCAGGGGGAGGAACGCGCCGGTCGCGTCCGCGAATCCGGCGACCGCGCCGCTCGGGTCGGCACAGGCGCGGCTGGAGCGGGCGAAGGCCGTCCCGCTGGTGCCGAGCGAGACGACCACGTCGCCTTCGGCGATGTCCAAACCGAGTGCGGCCCCCGCGTTGTCTCCGGTTCCCGCGGCGACCAGCGCGCCCCACGGCGTCCGCCCCGCCGGCTCGGCGGGATCGAGCACTCTGGGGAGCGCGGGTGTGCGTCCGCGAAAGGCCATGGTGAGCAGGTCTTCGCGGTAAGCGCCGCTGCTGGGTGACCAATACCCGGTGCCGGAAGCGTCGCCGCGATCGGTGGCCGGCTCTGGCATGCGTCCCGGCTCGCCGCCGCGCAGTCGCCAGGTCAGGTAGTCGTGCGGTAGGAGGACCCGCGCGGTGCGGTCGGCGAGTTCCGGCTCGTGATCGGCCATCCAGCGCAGTTTGGCGATGGTCAACGCCGCCACCGGTACGTTGCCGACCGCGTCCGCCCACGCCTGCGGCCCGCCCAGCTCCGCGATCAATTCCTCGGCGGCCTCGGCGGAGCGAATGTCGTTCCACAGCAAAGCGTCCCGCACAGGAAGGCTCGCGGCGTCCAAGGCGACCAGACCGTGCTGCTGGCCCGCGACGGCGATCGCATCGACGCCGTCGAGCAACCCGGCGGCCGCGGTGCGCAACGCGTCCCACCAAGCGGTTGGGTCCACCTCGGTCCCCGCGGGGTGCGCCGCCTGCGCTTGGTGCAGGATCGCACCGGTGCCGGCGTCGCAGACGACCACTTTGCACGATTGGGTGGAGCTGTCCACTCCCGCGACCGTCGTCATTCGTCCACCCCTGATCCGATTCGGCTCATATCGCCGATCCCGGCGGGGACCCTGCTGACCATTCCCAGCACAGACATATCCACACCTTGCACCCGAATCGCCGCGCCATGGCGCATTTCGGGTAACCGGCCGTCCCATCGTGCAGACTGACGCGATGAGCATCGACCCCACCGACGTGCGCATCCGCGCGGGAGACGGGACACCGCTGCCGGAACTCACCGAGAACGCACTCGGCGACCTGCTGGACGAACCGCCCTGCCCGGACCAGGCCATTCTCGAGCTCAGCCGCGCCGACCTGCACGACATCCGGGCCAGGCGCCTACCCGACGGCGTCTACGAGCTGGAGCACCGGGCCGGGTCGACGAACGAGCTCTTTCAGATGTACACCTCCGACCCGGTGCTGGTGCGGGACGTGCTGTGGTCCTGGCTGTCCGGCGATCCGTGGTGGCACGAGGCGGTCGCGTGGTACCCGGTCGATCCAGCGATCGCGGAACTGGGTGCCATGCGGGACGAACTCACCGGGCTGCTGGACAGCCTCACCGCGATGGGCGATCTGACCGCGGGCATGGACGCGGCACTGGCCCGCGCCGACGAACTGCTGGCGCTGGACTTCCAGGAATCGGATCCGCCGGATTCAGCGGCTCAGGACTGATACCACCACGCGGTCGTCGCGATCTCGGCGTCTTCCAGCGGCAGATAGGTTTCCGCGTCCCGCCACCCGAGCGCCTGCACGGTGACGCGCAGATCGCGCTCGAAACAGATCGGATCGCGCACGTGCCAGCGATACATCCCGAACCGCTGGTCCGCTCGATAGATTTCGTCCGGCGGCAGTATCTGATGCAACCCGAGATATGGGGTGCAATATGTCCGATATGTCCCGTCGAGGTCGAAATTCCAGGCGCCGCCGAAATAATCCTCGGTGCCTGTCCCGCAAATAGTGGGGTACTCGGCGTCGCCGTCGAGATAGAACTTGACTTCGCCTTCGCCCCACCATCCCGGCGCGCCGGGCCGAATGGCGAGGTAGGTGCCGACGTAGCGGCCGGGCCCCGGCACCATGTCCAGAATCGGGTGCACGGCCGGGTTGCCCAAGCGGGGCGTACGCGACCACCGGGTGTGCAGATAACCGGCGGCGTCCGGAACATCCTCCTCGGTGTATGTCGCTTGGTAGTAGACGGGAACTTCCCGGCCGCAGCGGTTTTCCAGCGTGATCCGCGCCCGATGCCGAAACGGCGTGGGCCAGTAGCTGTTCAGGCCGCCCGCGGGTGCGACAACCACCATTTCCGAGGCCAGCAGTGCCAGCTCGCCCCATCCGTTGCAGAAGAAATCGCCGAGCGGCAGCTCGATCGCGGGCTGCGGCGCGTCGTCCCAGTACACGCGCAGCGTCAGGGAGCACAGCACGGAGCGCTCGGTGGTCAACCAGAAGTGCCGGATCACTCCCGGGCCGGAAATGTCGGCCAGCGTGGCAGTTTCGCCGTCGGCGAGCGCGATCGAGGGCGATACCTTCCACCCGGCGCCGAGCAATCGAGCCGCGTGCGCGCCGGTGCCGTCGAGCGCGCGTGCGCCTGCGCCGGGTGCTCCGGTGGGGTTCTCGGCGCTGACCGATCGCGTTCGCGCGCCGTCCAGCCGCCACAGATCCGCGCCCGGCGTGGTCACAGTCCTGGCCAGCCGTATCGGGGCGAGACCGGCGGGAGCCCGGCCCGGCGTGTGCTGGCGGAGGCTCCCGTGGTGGCGAGCTGTCGCGCGTTCTGCTCGGCCAGTTCCCGGCGAATCCGGTCCATGTCCAGCCAGAGAATCTGCTGCACCAGGCCTTCCAGCGCGTCCGGCGCCAAGGCGCCCGCCTCGGAATACACCAGCACCCCCTCCCGGAAGGCCATCAGCGTCGGATATTGGGTGACCTGCGCGCTGGTGCTCAACGCGACTTCGGTCTCGGTATCGACCTTGCCGTGCACGATCTCCGGGTGCCGGTCCGACGACGCCTCGTACACGGGCGCGAAACGCTGACACGGCCCACACCAGTCCGCCCACCAATCGACCAGCACGATCGGGTTGGACGCGACGACGGATTCGAAATTGTGCTGGGTCAAGGTGATTGTCGGCATGGAATCCTCGTGTGGTTCTGCGCGTTGACCTTGCATCGTCGCATCGATATCCGCGATCAGGAAGACGTGCCGGCGCGATGGTGTTCGGCCGCGAGGAAATGCGCGATATTCGTCGTGCATTCATAGAGTTCGCGGTAGTGCCGGTAGTACTCCTCGTATTTCGCGGTGCGCTCAGGATGAGGCCGCACGGTGTCGACGACGGGATTCCACCCGGAGGTGTCGACACCGGCAGCGTCGGCCGCGAGCAAAGCGTCGCCGAGACAGGCGCCCACGGTGTCTGCCGGTAATTGCTGCTCCAAGCCGGTGACATCGGAGACGATCTGCGTCCACAATCCGCCCTTGGTGCCGCCGCCCACCGCGACCAGACGCGCCGCCTGTCCGCCTGCTTCGGTCATGGCCGCCAGGTTGTGCCGCACTCCGTAGGCGATCCCTTCCAGCACCGCCCGATACAGTTCGGCGCGCCCGTGCCCCAGCGTCAATCCCGCGATGATGCCCCGGGCGTCGGGATCGAACAGGGGAGTGCGCTCACCGGCGAAGTACGGCAGCGCGAGCAACCCTCTGCTGCCGACCGGCACGTCGGCGGCCGCCGCGACCAGGTCGGTGAACTCGCCGCCGACGAGCTTGCGCAGCCAGTCGGTGACCGCCCCGGAGGTGGCCATGCCCGCGGCGAGCGTGTATGTGCCCGGCCAGGCGCCGCAGGTGCCCCATAGGCCCGGATGCGGGCGCGGATCGGTGAGCACCTGCACCAGGAAGAGGGTGGTGCCGTACATGATCATCGCATCGCCAGGGGCGCGAACACCGACGCTGGCTGCCTCGGCCCACGCATCGATGGTCCCTGTGGTGACCGGCAGCCCAGCTGGTAGCCCGGTGACGGACGCGGCATCGGCGGTCACGTGGCCCACGATCTCGGTCGGCCAAGCCAGTTCGGGCAGCGACCATCCCGGCACGACCTGATCGGCCCAGTCCGTTGCCCACGCGCGCGCACGCAGGTCGTACAGCGGCACACATTGACTGGCCGACTGGTGGTCGAGAACGTATCGGCCGGTCAGCCGGTGCACCAGGAAGGAACTCGCCATCAGCAGCATCGCGGTGCGGGCGGCGATTTCCGGCTCGTGCCGGGCCAGCCACCGGGCCTTCGGGCCCACGGCCTGGCTGGTCAGCGGTGACCCCGCGCGGTCGAGCACCGCTTGCGCCCCGAATTCGTCGTTGAGCTCGGCGATCTCGGCGCTGGCCCTGGTATCGACGCCATAGAGGATGGCAGGTCGCAGCGGCTTGCCTTCCGCGTCGGCGGGTAGCAGGCACGGGCCGATCCCCGACACCGCGAGCCCGTCGAGCGCAGCGCCCTCGGCGGCGCGCACCAACTCCTGGGTGAGCGTGACGAAGTCGGCCCACCACACCGTCTCCGCGTCGTGCTCCACCCACCCGGGATGGGGCATGGAGACGTCGTGCGCTCGTTCGGCTCTGGCCACGATCGTGCCGTCGGCGTCGGCCAGCACACCCTTGGAACTCGAGGTCCCGATATCGATGCCGAGAAACATGGTCACCGCGTGAACTCGTCCAGCGTGACGTCGAGCAGCTCGCACGCGGCGCGAACCGCGGCCCGATGATCGCCCGGTATCGCGTGGATGTGGTTGGCGCCGAAGCGATTCAAGAAGTCGTCGGCTCGCGCGTCCAGGCGGGCGAAGGCGTGCGGCCACTCCCAGGTGGACTGCTTCATCAGCGCTTCGTTCGTCTGCTGGTCGTAGGCTTCGAAGTCGCCGAGCATCAGTTGCATGCGGTAGTCACCGTCGAGGCGGGTGAGCCGTGCCAGCGTCATCCGGCCCGGCGCGGCCAGATGGTGCACGGAGGCCCCGCCCGCCGGGAAGAAGAACACCTCCGGATACAGGTGCACCTTCGCCAGGTTCTCCGCGGGATCGGCGCTGCGCGCGGCGAACCAGGTGGCGTGCTGGCCGGAATTGCACAGATCCCAGATGTCCCGGTCCGCGTGATAATGCCGGACGTCGGCGAACAGCACCGGGGTGCCCGCGATCCGTTTGAGCAGCTGCATCGTCAGCGCGCCGTCCATATCCGCCTCGGTGGCGCAGACATGCGGTTCTTTCGGACCGTTCCAGTCGTAGGGGTCGTTGAGGAACGCCTCCGTGACGTCCATGGTGGCGAAGTACTGGGTGAGCTCGGGTTGCCCTTTGATGCCGGAGAAATCCAGCCGCCATTCCGCGATCAGCTCGCGCACCGCCAGGTACGAACGGATCTGGCGTTCCAGCAGCTCCGGCGTGAGCTTCGCGCCGTCGTAGTGCACGCCCGCGGTGTGCCGCTCCAGCCATTCCCGCGCCGCCTTCGCCTCGCCGGCGTCGGCGAGCTCGGCGCGGCGCACGATCTCCCACTGATCGATCTCCTCGACATCGATGCCGAAGCGCCGCTGCCACTGGTCGGTGTTGGCGACCGCGGTGTTCATGCCCATCGGCCGCCCGCCGAAGCGGCCGAAGGTCGCGCCGCGCACACCGGACACGGCCGCCGCGGCCCGCGCCCGCACGCCGATGGCCTCGATCAGCTCCGGATCGGACGGATCGCCCCACAGCCTGGTGTGCTTGCGGCCGATCTGGTCGAGTGCGCCACCTGCCGCGAGCATCCCCACCATGCCGGGCTGCACGGGATCGATGTTCGACAGCAACAGCAGCGGGCCGGGGGTCGCGCCCGCCGCGAGCATGGTGAAATGCGGGAACGCCCAGACCGCGTAGTGCAGCACGGTCAGATCGACGCCCGCCGCGGCGACCGTGCGCGCCACCGAGCTCGCCAGTGCGTTGTCGCTGATCGTCGCGGTGCCGCGGACCACGTCGTGTCCCGCCGCGGTGAGCGCGGCCACCAAACGGTCCTCGGTCGAGGTGATGAAATCGGCGATGCCCGCATGCACATAGTCGCGGCCATCGGAAATGCTGATAACGCCGATACGGGCCATGCCGGTCCCTCCCGTTGGGGATGGTCGGAGAGTTCGACTCGATCAACAGATACCAGCCGTGGCCGGGCTCGTTGGCGCGTTTCGGGAAATCAAGGTGTGGCGGGTGCTTCGGACCGCTTAGCGCGGAACCGCTTTGGCCACACGCGACTGCGGGAACGTCAGCGACGCGACGTGGACCCCACCCTGGCCCCAGCCCGCACTGGTGATCCACCAGCGGCCGTCCTCGCGGACCACTTCGGCCGCGTGCGCGGCGATGTGGCCCACTTTGTCCCCAATGCGGAAGCGGAACGGGCTGTCGCTTCGGAAGACGTCGGTGCCGACGTAATGCGGGCGAGGGCCGATGAACAGATACCACCAACCGTCGTGCCGCAGGACGTATGGAGATTCGGTGTTACCCGCTTCGGTGCCTTTCGTCGGGTCGGTGTAGGCGATATGACGCTCACCCCAGTGCACGAGGTCTGTGCTGGTGCGGTAGGCGACGACGTGATGACCACCGGTGGCGGCGCTGGTCGCGCAGTAGTACATCACCCACTGGTCGCCCACGCGCGCCACCATCGGGTCGCGAGCGTCGTAGCCGTCGTGAAACAGCGGACCCGTCGGCAGTCTCTTCCACCGGAACAGGTCGGTCGAGGTGGCCAGGTTCATGGCCGCGGCGGTGCGGTCGGTGCCGCCGGCGGCGTAGAACATGTAGTGCTGCCCGTGCGCGCCGACCACGTACGGCGCCCACAGATGCGTCTCCCCGTAGTCTCGATCGACCCGCAAGGCGGATGGGTGCTTGGTCCACGGCCCGTGCAACCGATCGGCGCAGGCGTGCGCTAATTCGATTTCGTCGAACGGGTCCGCCGGCTCGCGATGGGTGATGCCGAACAGGTGCCATCGCCCGGCCTGGTCCCGAACCAGGGTGTGGTCGTTGATGTACCACGCTTCCGGCTCCCCTGCGCTCGGGTCGTAGATCCGCGCGAACGCCTCCGCCCGAACCACCTCGCGGGTCGTCATCCATTCATGATGCCGCCATGGTCGTCGCGAAACTGCTGTCCTGCGGATTCGCATGCCAGGACTACGGAGCTGTGGCGAAGTGCGCGGCCTGTCGTGGACGCGCACTCGGGTCATCCGGCAGCGGCGCTGCGCCGCAGGTAGTCCGCGGTGATAGAACGATCATCCGCCAGCAGCGCCGACGGCGTTCCGGCGAAAACAATCTCCCCACCGTGCTTTCCGCCGTCCGGTCCGAGATCGATCACCCAGTCGGCATGGGCGACGACGTCCAGGTCGTGTTCGATGACGATCACCGTGTTGCCCGCGTCGACCAGTCGATCCAGCAGCGCGACCAGGGTGTCCACGTCGGCCATGTGCAGCCCGGTGGTCGGTTCGTCCAGGACGTAGACGCCGCCGCGACGATGGAGGTGATCGGCCAGTTTGATGCGCTGGCGTTCTCCGCCGGAGAGCGAGCTGAGCGAGCGGCCGAGGGTGAGATAGCCGAGACCGACGTCGAGCAGTGACCGCAGCGGCGTGCGAATCCGCTGGTCATCCAGCTCATCCCAGAAATCGAGCGCCTGCTCGGCGGTCATCTCCAGCACGTCGGCGATGGACGCGCCGCGGATCTCGTACGCCAGTACCTCCGGCCGGTACCGGCGTCCGCGACAGATCTGGCACACGGTGGTAACCGGATCCATGTACGCCAGGTCGGTGAAGATCACGCCGGCGCCACCGCATTCGCCGCACGCGCCGTCGGAGTTGAAACTGAACAGGCCAGGTCGCACGCCGTGCCGCTTGGCGAACAGCTGGCGCAGCGGATCCATGATCCCGAGATAGGTAGCCGGGCTGGAGCGCCGGGAGGCGGCGATCGCCGCTTGGTCGACCGCGATGACCTGCGGATGCGCCGCGACGAACGCGCCGGATACCAGCGTGCTCTTCCCGGAGCCCGCGACGCCGGTCACCGCGGTGAGCACGCCCGTGGGAAACCGCGCGGTGAGATTCTTCAGGTTGTGGGTGCCGACGCCGGTGACGGTCAACCATCCGGTCGGCCGACGCGTGCGTTCCTTGATCCGGCGCGCCCGGCGCAACCGCTCGCCGGTGGACGTGCCGGCGCGGCGCAGCTGCTCGACCGTGCCCTCGAAGACCACCCGCCCGCCGTGCGAGCCCGCGCCGGGCCCCATGTCGACCACGTGATCGGCGACGGCGATCACGTCGGGGGAGTGTTCCACCACCAGCACGGTATTTCCCTTGTCCCGCAATTGGATCAGCAGATCGTTCAGTCGGCCGACGTCACGCGGATGCATGCCGACGCTCGGTTCGTCGAAGATGTAGGTCATGCCGGTCAGGCTGGAGCCGAGATGCCGCACGACCTTTAGGCGCTGCGCCTCGCCGCCCGACAGGGTCGAGGTCTCCCGATCGAGCGAGAGATAGCCGAGCCCGACCTCCTCGATCCGGCGCAACCGGCCGATCGCGGCGCTCGCGATCGGCTCGGCCACCGGATCGTCGATGGCGGCGAGCACCTCGATGAGGTCGGTGACCTCCAGCCGGCCGTAGTCGGCGATGCCGAGCCCATCGATCCGGCTGGCCAGCGCCGCGGCGTTGAGCCGGGCGCCGCCGCAGTCCGGGCAGACCTCCTCGGTGACCACCGCCTCGGCGGCCGCGCGATTCTTGTCCGACAGCGCGGCGAGATCGCGCTTGATGTAGAGCCGGTCGAACCGCTCCAGCAGTCCTTCGTAGGCATTGTTGCCCGCCGATCCGTTCCTGTTGCGTCGCGGTACCCGAAAACCGCTGCCATGCAAGAACAATTGCCACTCCTGCGGGGTGAACTCACGCAGCGGCTTGTCCGGGTCGAACAGCCCGGACTCGGCGTAGAGCTGCCATTGGAAGGTGCCGATCGCGAAGGGAGCGAAGGTGATTGCGCCCGCATTGAGCGACTTGCCGGAGTCGATGAGCTTGTCCAGATCCGGACGCACGACGTGGCCGAGCCCGCCGCATGCGGGGCACATGCCCAGCGGATCGTTGAACGAATAGCGCGTGGCTTCGCCCGCGCTGGGCACACCGTGCCGGGAGAACAACACGCGGATAACCGACTGGATGTCGGTCATGGTTCCGACCGTGGAACGCGAATTGCCGCCGATCGGCTTCTGGTCGACGACGACGGCTGGCGCCAGGTTATCGATCACGTCGGCTTCGGGCCGCTCGTATTTGGGCAGCCGATTGCGGATGAACCAGGTGAAGGTCTCGTTGAGTTGCCGCTGTGATTCGACCGCGACGGTCCCGAAGACCACCGACGACTTCCCCGAACCGGAGACGCCGGTGAAGACCACGATCTTGCCCTTGGGGATCGTCAGCGAGACGTCGCGGAGATTGTTCTCGCGCGCCCCGATGATCCTGATGGTGTCTCGATCTGCATGCACGGCCGCCACGCTAGGAGCCCATGAGGTCGGATTCTGTCCTCATTCGCGGCCATACTCGATCGCGTGACACAAACCGCCGCGCGCCTGCTCCAGCTGCTCTCCCTGCTGCAGACCCGTCGCGAATGGAGCGGTCCGGAACTGGCCGCGCGGCTGGGGGTCACGGTGCGGACGGTGCGCCGGGATGTCGAGCGCTTGCGCGAGCTGGAGTATCCGGTGGTCGCGAGCCTCGGCGCGGTCGGCGGATACCGGCTGCAAGCAGGTGCCGCGCTGCCGCCGCTGCTGCTCGACGACGAGGAGGCGGTGGCGATCACGCTCGGGCTGCGCGGGGCTGCCCAAGGCGCGGTCGCGGGTATCGAGGAATCGGCCGCCCGCGCCCTGGTGAAACTCCAGCAGGTGCTGCCGTCGCGGTTACGGCGCCGGGTCGACGCGATCGACACCGCCACCGTGTCGCTCGCCGGTCCCGCCGCAGGCCCGGTGATCGACCCCGAGATCCTCGTCGTCCTGGCCGCCGCCGCCCGCGACGGCGAACGGCTCCGCTTCCACTACCGGGACAAGGCCGACGCCGAAACCAGCCGCCTTGCCGAGCCGCACAGCCTGGTATCCGCGGGCCGCCGCTGGTATCTGGTGGCGTGGGACGTCGACCGCGCCGACTGGCGCACATTCCGCGTGGACCGCGTGACCTCCCCGCATCCCACCGGAATACGCTGTACGCCACGCGCACTCCCCGCCGCGGACGCGGCAAGCTTCGTCACCAGCCAGCTGGCCCGCTCCCGCCCGGCCCGCCACGTGGTCCTGCGCGTCCACGCCCCCGCCGACACGCTCGTCGACTCCTTCCGTGTTCGTCCCGAGGAAATCGAGGCCGTGGACGCCCAGACCTGCCTGCTGCGCACATCGGCGGATTCCCTGGAGTGGACCGCCATCCGCATCGCGCACTTGAACTTCGACTTCGAGGTCATCGAACCCCAGGAAATGAAAGACCTGCTCACCACCCTCGGCACCAAATTGCTTCGTGCCGCTGGGAATCCTGCTCCGGCACGTCCGCCAACCGGTGCTATCTATCAACGGTGACGGAGCGCCGCCGGATGGTGCAGCATTCGTCGGAACTCAGGTCGAACAGCAACTCGTCCTGCCACAGCACGTTGATCACCCGGTGAATCCGTGCACCGGCGGGCGGCGTGATGGGGATACTTCAGCTGTACATTTTCGCGACCATCGAAAGGTCTCCGGCACTCAGCACGGTCGGCCCGCCCCTACTGCCGAGACCGCCAGCCCGGACGATCTCCGCATCGTGACCACCGCGCTGTGTGGCGCGGAAGTCAGTCGCTGTTGTCGGGACTGATGGGAAGTCCTGGGCAGAGTTCGATGTAGTCGATCCTCGCCTGCACCGTTTCACGCCACTGCTTGTGGCTCATATTCGAGGGAAGTTTCGCGCACAGGTCTTCGACCGACGGGGCGAAAATCGGCCACATTTTCAGGGTGCTATCCAGGCTGGCCGACACGATACGGTTCCCGTCTGGGCTGAACGCCACATCCGTCACGAAGTTGGCGTGGCCGGTCAGCGGCGCGCCCATGGGTTTCCCGGCGACCGCATCCCACAACCGCACCGTCTGATCGCCGCCGCTGGAGGCAATGCGCTTGCCGTCTGGGCTGAACGCCACGTCCCACACGGCGTTGGTGTGGCCGGTCAGCGGCGCGCCCGTGGGTTTCCCGGCGACCGCATCCCACAGCCGCACCGTTTGATCGAGGCCGCTGGAGGCAATGCGCTTGCCGTCTGGGCTGAACGCCACACTTGCCACGGCGTTGGTGTGGCCGGTGAGGGGCGCGCCCGTGGGTTGCCGGGTGGCCGCATCCCACAACCGAACCGTCTGATCGGCGCTACCGGAGGCAATTCGTTTGCCGTCTGGGCTGAACGCCACGGTCGTCACTTGGAGGGTGTGGCCGATCAGGGATGGGCCGATGGGTTGTCCGGTGGCCGCATCCCACAACCGCAGCGTTTTGTCGCGGCTGCCGGAGACGATGCGTGTGCCGTCCGGGCTGAATGCCACATCCCGCACGGAATCGGTGTGGCCGGTCAGAGGTGGGCCGATGGGTTGCCCGGTGGCCGCATCCCACAACCGCAATGTCTGGTCGCTGCCGCCGGAGACGATCCGTGTGCCGTCCGGGCTGAAACCCACGCTCTGGACCGTGTCGGTATGGCCGGTCAAGGGTGGGCCGATGGGTTGTCCGGTGGCCGCATCCCACAAGCGCAACGTTCGATCGGGGCCGCCGGAGACGATGCGTTTACCGTCCAGGCTGAACGCCATAGTCGTGAAGACATTGGTGTGGTAGGCCAGCGCCACAGTGGTGGCATCCCATATCCGGAGTGTGCCATCACCGCTGCCGGAAACAACGCGCGTCCCATCGCGACTCGCCGCCACACTCCAAACAGAGTCGGTGGCTCCCGCCAGGGGCAAGCTCACCGGGCGGGCTGTAGCAGGGCTCCACAGCCGTACGACGTTGTCGGTGTAACCAGCGGCGATCCATTTTCCTTCCGGATCGATGGCGATGCTGTTCACAAGGGCTAGACGGTTCGCTGCCCCTGGCACTCCGTCGTTCATCGCGGCCCGCCACACATCCTCCGGGGATAGTGGAATAGCTTCCACCGGCGAGAGCGGTACGCCGACGGGCTGTCCGGTGGCCGCGTCCCAGAACCGCAGCGTCTGATCGGGGCCGCCGGAGATGATGCGTGTGCCGTTCGGGCTGAATGCCACACTCCACACGGAATCGGTGTGGCCGGTCAGGGGTGGGCCGATGGGTTGCCCGGTGATCGCATCCCACAGTCGCAACGTTTGATCATCGCTGCCGGAGATGATGCGTGTGCCGTTCGGGCTGAATGCCACATCCCGCACGGAATCGGTGTGGCCGGTCAGGGGTGGGTCGATGGGTTGCCCGGTGGCCGCATCCCACAGTCGCAACGTTTGATCATCGCTGCCGGAGATGATGCGTGTGCCGTTCGGGCTGAATGCCACATCCCGCACGGAATCGGTGTGGCCG
>NZ_JBFAYO010000041.1:0-6300 GCF_040681325.1 Nocardia sp. NPDC051787 | reverse complement strand
CCGGTCAGGGGTGGGCCGATGGGTTGCCCGGTGGCCCCATCCCACAGTCGCAGCGTTTTGTCGTGGCTGCCCGAGACGATGCGCTTGCCGTCCGGGCTGAACCCCACGCTCTGGACCACGTCGGTGTGGCCGGTCAGGGGTGGGCCGATGGGTTGCCCGGTGGCCGCATCCCACAGTCGCAGCGTTTTGTCGTGGCTGCCCGAGACGATGCGCTTGCCGTCCGGGCTGAACGCCACGTCCCTGATAAGGGAGTGCGTTTGCACAATGGTGCGTAGGTGTCGGCGGGCGTAGAGGGCATCGACGATCGCCGTGTCGGTCTGTGGGCTCGGCGCGAGGGCGTGGGCGGCGAGTATTTCCTGTATTGCGTAGGTGTCGCTGCCGAGTTGTCTCCCTTGGAGCGTGGCTTCGCCGTCTTGGATCAGGCGTAGCGCTATGGCTTGGCGGGTTTGGGTGTCGGCTCGATTGCTGGCGTTGGTGGCCGTGAAGAATCCGGTGACGGCGATCAGGGTGACGACAAGCAGGACGGCGACCAGCCCGGTGAGGATGCGCGCTCGCTTCCGGGATGCGCGGAGTTCGGCGTCGACGCGGTCGTCGTGATGTTTGCGGGATGCCGAAACAAGTTCGCGGACCGACGCGAGACGTTCGCGGTAGCCGGGTTCGGTGAGGAGGGTTTCGGCTGCGAGCAGGCGTGAGCCGTCCAGCAGCCAGGCGTCGTCGTGATCGTGGCGGGCCCATGCGCGGGCTGTCTGTTCGAGGGTATCGGCGTTTCTGAGGTCGTCGGCGTGCTCCCGGAGCCATTCGGCGAGCTCATCCCATTGCCGCAGCAGGCTTTCCAGCGCTACCTCGACAACGGCCCGGCCGTCGCGCTGGTCTTTGACCAGCAGCCGCCGCTCGACGAAGCTGTCCAGCAGCGAATGTGTCTCGGCGGGGAGGTCGGTCCAGGCGGCGATACGGCGCAGGGGCTGGTCGTTGTCGGGATTGATGGTGGCCAGCCACGGGATGAACGCCGATCGCAACAAGTCGAGCTGGTGTCGCCGTAGCGCTGGGTCGACGGCCATGACGCGGTCGATCTCGCTGCGCACGACGTGATCGATGCCGCCGATCGCCGTGTAGTGGTCGAGGGTGAGAACTCCGGTGTCACCGTAGTCCTCGTACAACCGTGACAGCGTCAGCGCCAGCAGCGGCAGGGTATCCGCACCCTCGGTGCAGTCGGCCAGCAGCCGACCGACCAGATCCGGGTTCACCTCCAGCCGTGCCCCCGCCTGGGTGGCCCGCATGGCGGGCCCGGTGATGACGTCCTTGAACAGGGCATGCGGCATCGGGCCCAGGTCGTCGAACAGCACCGTTTCGATACCGGCCAGTTGCGGGGCGGTCTGAAACGCCTCATAGCGGTCGGTGCGCACGCAGACCACCACGATCAACCACTGCCGTGTCGCGTCGTCGTCCGTAGGGTCGGTGAGCAGGTCGGCGAGCAGATCGAGGAGCAAGCCACCCTCGCTTCCCGCATCGGGACCCAGCAATTCCTCGGCCTGGTCGATCGGCAACACCAGCGTCGGAGCCGCCCAGTCGGATTCGGCCCCGGACGCGTCGATCAACCGAGCTGCCGCGGCCTGCCGGATCTCGAGCAGCCACTCCCGCACCCGCTCGTGCTGGTCGGAAAGCGCAGTTTTGATCACACCGGGGCTGGGTGCCCGAAGGCCGAATCGCCTGCGGGTGGCGTGGATTACGGCGGCGAGGCCGCTGGTGCCGGTGAGGGCTTCCCGCGCGGGTCGCAGAATGTCCATGACCACGAAATGCCGATCGTCGCGGGCCAGTCGCGGCAGCAGCCCCGCACGCAGGAAGGATGATTTCCCGGCACCGGAGGGGCCGAGAACGACGAACAGCGATTGCACACCGGTCGCGCGCATGACCACCAGATGATCCCGGCTGCGCAGGATCTGCGCGTCGCGACCGAAGAACACCGCGGCGTCGATCGCCTCGAACTGCCGCCATCCGCGATAGGGCGCACGGCCTGGCTCCACCGATGGTGGCCACGGGAAGTGCTCGGCACCGATACCGGCCGGCTCCAACCCGGCCAGCAGCTGATGGAGACCCGCGGTGCGGAACCGTACCGGCTCACCGCCGCCGGGGATATGGACGATGGTGGCGGGGCCGTCGCCGAACAGGTCGCATCGCTGCCATTCCATGGTGATATCGCCATCAGTGGCTTCCAGCCGGGCCACCAGAATCTGCTTACCCAGAGTCTCGGCGGTGCGGTACTCGGTTCTGCATTCGTGCGAGTTCTGCCAGTGCCGCGAGAGCAGGCAGATCACCGCCTCGCAGCGTGTATTTGCTTGCCGCAGGGCCTCTTTCCACCGAACCCCGGTGCGGATGCCGGTATCGGGATCGATATCGAGAAAGACCTCCCCGGCCAACCCCGGTCGCTGCTCTATCAGCCACTGCCGCAGCGCGACCGCCACGGCGTTGTCCCCGCTGGAATGACTCAGGAAGACACGCGACACTCATCAACCCCCGCCACGTCGACCACTGGAACCAACTTGCGTGGCAAGCGTAACGACACACGCATACTGCCGCCGACGGATTCGCCGATCGGGATACGCACGGGCGACACGCGCGCACCGCCATTATCACGTTTACGACAGCGCCTCGGACAGCCGAAGCCCGCGCCGCACGTAACCCCGATCGGCGGCCGCCGGGCCTGCGCGAGACCGATCCGAGCGGGCACGTCACCCGTTGCGGCAGGCTTGTCCTGGCCCGGTGGCTGATCCCCGCGGAAGGCGATCCCCTGCCTCGGCTGTCGTCAAAGCCGGTACACAGGCGTGTGCGTGTTGCTATCGTCTCGCCATGTCGGGCACGCTGGGCACTCGGGTGGACGAGCAGAAGCACCCGCCTGTCGTGGAGTTCGACGACGAGGAACGGCCCGCGCGGGTGCTGAGCGGCTGGGCGGAGCGATTGGTCGCCGCCCTCGCGTTCGCCGTCGCGATTCTCGCGCTGTGGCAGGTGTTCCGGCCGCTGGCGCAGGGCAGCCAGTACTACCTGGTGATCTTCCTGGCGGGCACGTTGCCCATGGTATTTCTCGCCTACGGGTCGGGTCTTCGCCTCCGGGATCGGCGCAACCGGCCGGGCGTCGCGGACTGGTTGCTAGCGGTGGTGGCGCTGGCGGTCTGCCTGTATCCCGTTGCCCCGATGACGATCGGGTCGGGCGGCGGCGGATACGACGCGTTCCTCGATCGGCAAGGCCTGCTCGATCCGGTCGACGTCGCGGTCGGCACGGTGTTGCTGGTGCTCGTCATGGAGGCATGCCGGCGGACCACGGGATGGGTGTTGCCCGCGGTGTGCCTGGTCTTCCTCGCCTACGGGTATTACGGAGGGCTGCTGCCGCAGGAATGGAGCATCGCGCACGCCGGACTGGACTTCGGCCAGATCACCGACGCCCTGTTCAATTCCGGAAGCGGCTTCTACGGCACCCCGCTCGATGTCGCGGCTACCTACATCGTGCTGTTCACCCTGTACGGCGCGGTGCTCGAATTCTCCGGCGCCGCACAGTTCTTCGTGGATCTGTCGGTCGCGGCGTTCCGGCGGTCGCGCGGGGCCGCCGGACGCACCGCCGTGGCCTCGGGTTTCCTGCTCGGCACGGTGTCCGGGTCCGGCACCGCCACCGCGGTGAGCGTGGGCGCGGTGACCTGGCCGATCCTGCGGCGCGCGGGGTACCCGCCCGAACAGGCGGGCGGCATGCTGGCCGCGGCCGGCGTCGGCGCGATCCTGTCGCCGCCCACGCTGGGCGTTGCGGCGTTCATCGTCGCCGAATACCTCGAGGTCTCGTACGTCACCGTGCTCGGCTGGGCGCTGATCCCGACCCTCCTCTACTACCTGGGCATCCTGCTCGCCGTCGAGATCGATGCGCGCAGGCTGGGCACCGAACCGGTCGAGATCGGCGGCACGTCGGCGGGCCGGCTGCTGCTGCGGTTCGGCTATCACTTCCTGTCGCTGATCGCGATCGTCGTGCTTCTGCTCATCGGGGTGAGCGCGACGCGAGCGGTGGTCTACGCGACCGCGCTGGCGTTCGTCCTGGCCTTCTTCGACGCGCGCACCCGGGCGGCGGCCCGGTCGCCGCGCTTGGTGTTCGCCACGATCGGCAGCGGCGTCCGTTCGGCGCTGCCGGTGGTCGCGGTATGCGCGGCCGCGGGCGTGATCACCGCGATGACGACCAAGACCGGCCTCGGCGCACAGCTCGCGGCATTGCTGGTGCGCGCCGCGAAGGCGCTGTCGGACAATCACACCGTCGTGCTGGCCTGCACCGTCGCACTTGCCGCCGTCGCGCTGGCGCTGCTCGGGCTCGCCGTGCCGGTCACGGCGTCGTTCATCATCGGCTGGGCGATCATCGGTCCGGCGCTGCTGGCTCTCGACGTGCCCGCGCCCGCCGCCGCGATGTTCGTCTTCTACTACTCGGTGCTCTCGGAGGTGACGCCGCCGACCGCGCTCGCGGCGGTGGGCGCCGCCGCGATCACCGGAGCCCGCACCGTGCCCACCATGTGGCAGGCCCTGAAGTACGCCCTGCCCGCCTTCCTGGTGCCGATCGTGTTCGTCCTGACCGGGCCGGGGGAGTACCTGCTCGGGCGAGGGCCGATCCTCGGCATCCTCTGGACCACCGCGGTGGCGTGCGTCGGTGTCGCCGCGCTGGCGGCGGCCACGGGCGGCTGGCTCCCCGGTATCGGAGCCGCGCCGCTCGCGGCACGCGTGCTGGCCGCCGTCGGCGGGTTGACGCTGCTGTACTTGGCGCCCGCCACGCTGATCGCCGGGGCGTGCGCGCTGCTCGCGGCCGCCGGGATCACTCTGCTGTCGCGAAGGAGAACGACATGAGAAGAGCCGCACTGGTATTCGCCGTCATCACGATCGCGGCGGGACTACTCGCGGGCTGCGGCGGCCGCAGGGACGCACCGCACACCGACTCGGGCGCGGCGGTCACCTGCGCGCTCGAGCGAGAAACCCGAGTCGGCATCGCGACCGGTAACGCCACCGGGGTCTATTTCGCGCTCGGCAACGCCTACGCCGACCAGATCGCCCAGGCCACCGACGGCAAGGTAAAGGCGACCGCCGCCGAGACCGGGGCGTCGGTGCAGAACATCCAGCAGGTCGTCGCGGGCAACTACCAGGTGGCGTTCTCCTTGGCCGACAGCGCCGCCGACGCCGTGCTCGGCACGGGAAGCTTCGACGGCAAGAAACAGCCGGTGCAGGCGCTCGCGCGGCTGTATCCGAACTACACCCAGGTAGTCGTGCGCCGGGACGCGGGCATCAATTCGGTGGCCGACCTGCGCGGCAAGCGGGTCTCCACCGGCTCGCCGAAGTCGGGCACCGAGGTGATCGCGCAGCGGATACTGCAAGCCGCCGGTCTCGATCCCGATCGCGACATCTCGGCCCAGCGGCTGGATCTCACCAAGACCGTGGACGGCATGAAGGACGGGTCGATCGACGCCATGTTCTTCTCCGGCGGCCTGCCCACGCCGGGCATCACCGACTTGTTCACCGTGGCGAGGGACCGGCTCCGATTCCTGGACGTCACCGACCAGCTGAGCAGCCTGCGCACGATCAATCCCATGTACGAAGAGGGGACCATTCCCGCCGCCGCGTACGGCCTGCCCGCCGAGGTGAAGACGATTGTCGTGCCGAACGTCCTGCTCGTCCGCGACGACCTGGACGCCGATCTCGCCTGTGTGCTGACCAGGACCCTGTTCGACCGCAAAACCCAGCTGGAACAGGCCAACTCGGCCGCGAAAGGAATCAGCAGGGATACCGCCCGGGATACCGCTCCCGTACCGCTGCACCGCGGCGCCGCGCACGCTCTCGCCAACTGAGCCGGCCGCGACCGCTCCGGAACAATCTTGTGGTGGCCTGAATCACATTCGTGTCATTAGGCCGTCCATCGCGTCGATCGCGCGCCTCTGACCTGCGAAATAGTGCGCTGCCCAGGCGATTTGACGAAGTGAAATCCGCCGCGTAACTTATTCCAGGTCAGAGCGACACGGACACCGACCCGGAGCCGAGAAGCGAAGCGGAAACGCCGAGCGGACGGACTGGGAAACGAGGTAGGACGAGGAGCGCCTGGCGATCACACTAGCTTGATCGTGACTCCGATTTTGATCGGGTGAACGGCTGAGCTAAGCTGGATAAGTTGCCTCACTGAAGGTCCGGAAATCCGGATCGAATGTGTGTGCGTGTGTTCTTTGAGAACTCAATAGTGTGTCGATGAATGTCAGTGCCAAATATTTTTTGGTTCCGGCTCTTCACTCCCCGTGTGGGGGG
>NZ_JBFAYO010000040.1:34433-54150 GCF_040681325.1 Nocardia sp. NPDC051787 | reverse complement strand
TGAAATGCCGCGACTTCTTCTGTGCCACAAACAACTCCGTTCAGTGTTACCCAATCCTACTTTGGGCCACTGTCCGAGACCCTCCGGGCACCTCATATCACGAAAATTGTGCCTGATCCCCAAGACTGAGCCATCCCATAGACTTCCGATTTCGCTAACTGTCAAGCTGCGGAAGCTGATTCGGTACTGGTGGCGTGGTGACCAGTCGGCTAGCGCCATCCACCGATGGGGTGGTCTGGCACTGGCACTTCCCCGGGACTGTCGAGGCAGAACCAATGCCAGTCGCCATTCAGGTGATGGAAGGCGTCAGACGCGCGAGAGGCGCCGGTAAGCTGGGCAAACCCTCCGCCCCCGCTCGAGCAGTTGCCCGCCCTGGGGCTGGTCCTGAAGTAGATACCCCAGGCGTAGCGGTCCGCACTATCGATGCGGTAGAGCCCGAGCCGGTGACCTTCGAACGTCCGCGGGTCGACACCGTCGCGCACCTGCTGCGCGGCATCATCGAAGCTGTACGCCGAGACCTGCCAGCGGACAGCGATCGGTAGGTCTGCGCTCCACGCAGCCACCGTGAACGCCACCACCAGCGCAGGCGCAAGCAGGGGACTGAGTTCAGGTACCCGAAGCCGCCGGGTTGCGACTACCCGGGTCAGGTAGCCGATGATCACCAAGGACAACCCGAACGACGCGCTGATCAAGAACAACCACAACAGCAACGACTCGGCGCTGTCCGGGGCACTTGCCTGGAGGAGTGCTCCTAGGCAAGACGCAACTGTGCAGGCGAGCAACAGGTACCAGGCGAGCTGTGACCGGAGTCGTCGATTCTCCCGTCGACCA
The DNA here is from genome assembly GCF_040681325.1 of Nocardia sp. NPDC051787. Taxonomy (NCBI): domain Bacteria; kingdom Bacillati; phylum Actinomycetota; class Actinomycetes; order Mycobacteriales; family Nocardiaceae; genus Nocardia; species Nocardia sp. NPDC051787. The sequence continues at coordinate 53,319 of NZ_JBFAYO010000040.1, read as the reverse complement.
GGAAGGTTGTCGGACGGCGCCGTGGTCATGCCGGAAGCCTAGCCTGCAAGCCGGTTCCCGGTGCACGACGCTGACGTGGCGTCGCGCGGCCCGCTGAGCGGTGTGCGTGGACAGGTCCGGGTACACGCCGCTGGTGCTGTTGCGTTGGCGGATCTGCCGCGTCAGGCGGCGGTGGCGTGCCGGATGATGATGTTGCCGTACGAGTTGCGCGCGTACACCTGCACGGTGTCGTCGTTGTCCTGCGGCCGGTCGACCGGTTGCATCTCGTTCTGCACGGTGCCGTACTGGGCGTTGACTTCCAGCCGCGCCGCGCTGCCCGGGCGGATACCTACCTCCAGCTCGCCCATGGATGTTTCCAGCCGTAGCACGCCCCGCGATGCTTCGTCGATGCGGATGTTGCCTTTGGCGGTTTTCGCGGTCACCGAACCGCGCGGGCGCTCGAGGGCGATATCGCCGGCGGATATCGCCAGGTCGCACTCGCCGAGTTCGCCGGCGCCCAGCAATCGGCCCACACCGGCGGTGCCCTTCAGCCGGGAGCCGGTGGGCACCTCGATGATCACCTCGATCGACGGGTTGCCGCCGAACGGGGCGTATGTCCGCCAGTCTCTCGGCGCTTTCACGGTCAAGGTGCCGGCGACGAAATCGACCCGGGTTTGCTCGGCGGCGCGCACATCACCCTTTTTGGACTCATCGGCCGGCCGGACCTCGACGACGGTGTCGGTCCGGTCGGAGGCGATCACTGTGACGTCACCGGAGAGCACGTCGACGGTAACGGCGATCGGTTCCGGTGTCTCGAATGTGGGCATGGCTGTCCTTCAGCGTGTGAATTGGTTGTTGGTGTCCCAGAAGCTGGAATTGCTGTGCTGGTCACATGAATACTGTCGCCAGCCCGGCTGATACCGGCCTGACGCCGGCCTGACACGCCCGCTGACACGATGTTCGGCCTGGTCACAGCGGACAAGGCGGGACTAAAAGAACCCGGTCTGTAATCATTGGCCGCCCTGCGGCGTCTATTCTTCCGGGGCTGTGATGGTCGTTGGTGGTCGCCGCCATCGGAGCGGCTGTCCTCCGAGGGAGGGTGGCCCGCTGACCGCGAATCGTGCACGGCAGAATAGTCCGGATGCAGATCGGGATGCTTGGACCGCTCGAGATCCGAGTAAATGACGGCGGATTGATCGAGGTACCGGGTACCCGGTTGCGGGCGCTGTTGATCGCCCTTTCGCTCGAACCCGGTCGCGTAGTCCCGAAAGCCACGCTGGTGGACTGGATTTGGGGTGAACAGCCGCCCTCCGACGCGGCGAACGCCTTGCAGGCACTGGTCTCCCGGCTGCGGAGGGTGCTGCCGGACGGGTCGCTGGACGGGCAGGCGGGCGGATACCGGCTGACGGTGCAACCCCGCGCTGTCGACGCCGTGCGGTTCGAACAGCTTCTCGACCAGGCCCGCGGCCGTGACGACGCGCTCCAGGCCCAGCTGCTGCGCGAAGCCCTCGATTTGTGGCGCGGTGCGCCGATGCAGGACGTCGGTATGCAGGACAGCGCGGCTTTCGACGCGGCAGTCACCCGGCTCGATGGACTGCGCCTCGCCGCCATGGAGGATCGGTACGAAGCGGAGATCCGCCTCGGCAGGGGAACGGGGCTGGTCACCGAGCTGACCGAGCTGGTGGCCCGGCATCCGGTGCGGGAACGGCTCGTCGCCGCGCTGATGCGTGCGCTCGGCGCCGCGGGTCGTGGTGCCGAGGCACTGATCGCGTACCAACGTGCACGGGAGGCACTGGCCGACACGCTGGGCGTGGATCCATCACCGGAGCTCTCCGCACTGCACGTTGCGCTGCTGCGCGGCGAAGTGGGTGCGGAAGGAAGAGACCGCAAGACGAACCTGCGGGCCGAGTTGACCAGATTCGTCGGCAAACACGCCGACGTCGCCGTCGTGCGCGAACTCATCGCGGACCATCGGCTCACCACGCTGACCGGGCCCGGTGGCTCAGGGAAGACCAGGCTCGCCCTGGAAACCGCGCGGACCCTGCTCGACGACCTACCGGACGGGCCCTGGCTGGTGGAACTGGCGTCCGTCGGCGCGAGTGGTGACGTGTCACAATCGGCGCTCGCCGCGCTCGGGCTCCGGGATGCGCTGCTCGGCGGCGCACCGAATGCGGAACCGATGGACCGGCTCATCGCGGCGATCCGCGAGCGCGAAACGCTGTTGATCCTGGACAACTGCGAGCACGTGATCGAATCCGCGGCGGCGTTCGCCCACCGGGTGCTCGGGGAGTGTCAGCGGCTGCGGATCCTTGCGACGAGCAGGGAACCGCTCGGCATCACGGGTGAGGCGCTCTGGCAGGTCGCGCCGCTGGCCTTGCCCACAGCGGACGCGGACCCCGGCGAGATCGAGTCCTCCCCGGCCGTTCAGCTGTTGCGGGACCGGGCCGGTGCGGTGCGCAAGGATCTCGCGGCCGATGCCCACAGCCTGTCGACCATGGCGCGCGTCTGCCGGGCGCTCGACGGGATACCGCTGGCGATCGAACTGGCCGCGGCCAGGTTGCGCACCATGTCCCTCGATCAGCTCGCCAACCGCCTCGACGATCGGTTCCGCCTGCTGACGGGCGGCAGCCGTACCGCGCTGCCGCAGCACCGGACGTTGCGAGCGGTGGTCGACTGGAGCTGGGAGCTGCTCACCGACAGCGAACGGATGGTCCTGCGCAGGCTCGCGGTGTTCTCCGGCGGCGCGAGCTTGGAGGCGGCCGAGCAGGTCTGCGCGGGCATGGAAGGCGGGACCGAAGGGCCGGGGGGCGAGAAGAACGTGGCGGTCGAGCGGTGGGAGGTGCTCGAGTTGCTGACCGCGCTGACCGAGAAATCGCTGCTGCTCACCGCGGGGGACAGCGGACCGCGCTATCGGATGCTCGACACGATCAAGCAGTACGCCCTGGACCGGCTCGTGGAAGCGGGGGAATCGGATCCGGCGCACCGGGCGCATCTCGCGTACTTCACCGGACTCGCCGACACCGCGGAGCCGTATCTGCGCCGCGCCGAGCAGTTGGAGTGGCTCGCCACGCTCGAAGTCGAGCACGACAACATCGCTGTCGCGATGCGTGGCGCGCTCGCGGCCGGCGACGCCGCCGGGGCGATGCGCCTCGCGGCGGCCGCGGGCTGGTACTGGTGGCTCAGCGGGCACAAGGCCGAGGGCATGGAGCTGATCACCGCGGCCGCCGACATGTCCGGCGAGGTGGACGACGAGACCCGAGCCCGGGTGTTCGGCCTGGTCGTGCATTTCATGAACTCCGGGCCGAGTGACGAGACCCAGGTGGAGGAATGGGTCCACAAGGCATACCAGTTCAGCCGACGCAGTCAGGCCCGATACCCGCTGCTGGGATTCGTGGCCGCGCTGGAACGCATGTTGCAGGGCCCGGACGCGAAGCTGTCCGCGTTCGAACCGCTACTCACCGATGACGATCCCTGGGTGCGTGCGCTGGCCCGGCTCCAGCTGGGCAAGATGCGGATCGTGCTCGGCCAGGATGGGCGGGACGCGGAGGCGTATCTCGAGACGGCGCTCGCCGAGTTCCGGGCCATCGGCGAGCGCTGGGGGATTTCGTTCGCACTGACCGAACTGGCGATTCGGATCGCCACGCGCGGCGACTTCGCGGGTGCGTGCGAGCACCTCGACCAGGCGATCGCGGTGGTCACCGAGGTCGGTGCAATCGAGGACGTTTTCCTGATGCGGGCGCGGCAGGCTCAGCTGTACTGGCTGTTGGGCGACGCGGAGGCGAGCGCGGCCGCCATGGCCGAGGCGCAGCGGTACGCGGATCGGTCCGCCTGGCCGAACGCACTGGCCGAACTCGCCCTGGCGAAGGCGGAGCTGGCCCGTTGGAGCGGCGACACCGCGCAGGCATACCGGCAGATCGACGTCGCGACAACCATGTTGAGCAGTGATGCGGAGTCCGTGTACATCAGCGCGGTGACACACGACCTGCTCGGCTACCTCGCAGACGGTCTCGACGAAGCCCGGGCACAGCACGCCGCCGCCTTCCGCGCGGCATGCGCCGCGGGATACGCGCCCCTTATCGCCCAGGTCCTCATCGGGATCGCGGATTTGGCGCTCCGTGCAGGCCAAAACGAGCAAGCCGTGCGGCTGCTCGCGGCGAGTGCGGGAGTACGCGGACTGCCCGATCATTCCCGACCGGATGTGGCCCGGATCGAGCAGGCAGCACGACATCGCCTCGGCGAAGCACGCTTCACCGAGGCGATGGGGGAGGGCGCACAAGCGAGTTGGCGTGAACTGGTTGCGACTACGCTCGCTTGTTGAACGCGGCACGCGACCACAGGTACCCGACGAAGGCGAACCCGGCACACCAGGCGAGCGCGGCGGCCGTGTAGCCGCCGGACGGGTGGCCGGCGAGGAATCCGCGCAATGCTTCGATGATCGGCGTGAAGGGCTGATACTGCGCGAACTGCCGGACGCCCTGTCCCATCTTGTCGGCCGGTACGATCGCGGTGCTCACGAAGGGCAGCATGATCAGCGGTACCACGCCCATGCCCGCGGATTCCGGAGTCTTCGCGGCCATTCCCAGCGCGACCGTGAGCCAGGAGGCGGCGAAGGACGTCGCCGCCATGATGCCGATCGCGCCGAGCCAGTCGAGTGCGCTTGCAGGCGGCCGGAACCCCAGCGCGAAGGCCACACCGAGGACAGCCGCAATGGCTACCGCATTGGTCAGTATGGTGGCCACGACGTGACCGGTCAGTACGGCGCCACGGGAGACATCCATGACCTTGAACCGGTTGATGATGCCCTTCGACATATCGGAGCTCACCGCCACCGCGGTACCCGACAACCCGTAGCTGATGGCCAGCAGGATCATTCCGGGTGTCGCATAGTCGATGTAGTCACCGCCGACGTCGAAGGCGCTGCCGAACACGTACACGAAGATCAACATCATCACGACCGGCATCAGCGCCGCGTTGAACACCGTGACCGGAGTCCGGGCGATGTGCTTGAAGTTGCGACGCAACATGATCGACGAATCGGCCAGCGGTGCGGAAATGGTGCTCATAGTGCGGTGACCTCCGTGGTCGTGCGACCGGTCAGGGAAAGGAAGACATCATCGAGGTCGGGGGTGTGGACGGTGACCTGCTCGGCCTCGAGCGAGGATTCGGCGAGCCGATCCAGCAGGTGGCGCAAGGATTTCGTCCCGCCGTCGCCCGGCACCCGCAAGATCAGCGCCTCATCGTCCCGGATGGAGCCGGGCAGGATCCGCACCGCCGCATCCAGTTCCATGACGTGGGTGAACCGGAGCCGGATGTGGCTGCCGGGCACTCGGCGCTTGAGGTCATCGGGCGTGCCTTCGGCGACGATGCGGCCCTGGTCGAGTACCGCGATCCGGTCGGCCAGCTGATCGGCTTCCTCGAGATACTGCGTGGTGAGAAAGATCGTCACACCATCGGTCGTCAGATCCCGCACGATGTCCCACATCGTGCGACGGCTACGCGGATCCAGCCCTGTTGTCGGTTCGTCCAGGAAAACGATGTCCGGCCTGGTGACCAGCGTCATCGCCAAATCCAGCTTCCGGCGCATACCCCCGGAATAGGTCGCCGCCCTCTTTCGCGCCGACTCCACCAGATCGAACCGCTCCAGCAACTCGGTGATCACCCGCTGGCCCTTATCGCCCCGCAGACGGTGTATATCCGCCATCAACTGCAGGTTCTCTTCTCCCGTCAGCAGATCATCCACCGCCGCGAACTGGCCGGTGACACCGATCGCCGCGCGCACCGCCTTGGTCTCGGTTGCAATATCGTGCCCGGCAACGCGCGCCGTGCCGCCATCGGCCTTCAACAGCGTGGTCAGCACATTCACCGTCGTCGTCTTACCCGCCCCATTCGGACCGAGCAGAGAAAAAATCGTACCGGCACCGATATTCAAATCAATGCCATCGAGGACGACCTTGTCTCCGTACGCCTTCCGCAGCCCAGAAGCTGCAATTACTGAATTACTCACAGGAACACTGTCGCCAGCCCGGCTGATACCGGCCTGATACCGAGCTGACACGCCCACTGAGACGGCGTTCGCGTGCGACCGCCGCCATCGCACAGCGACGTCGCCCTGCTGGCGGCGGAGCCGCGCTATCAAGCCGGCGCTGTCGGGCGTACGTCGCGCCAACCTTCGCAGACAATGCTGTCGATACTGGCGTGTTCTGGGAGCCAATTAGTTTCTGTTATCAGCCTCAGGCACCATCTACAGCCCCGGCCCCTGTTTCCGCTCGATCATTCATCGCCACAGATTGCGATCGGCGGTTGCGTCGTTCGAACTCGATCGGATGCGCCTGCCAGGGGGCTGAGCTGCGGGCGCCTGCGGGGCCTGCACTGCTGGGAATACAGGTCACGGCGCATACCATATTCAGCAAGGAGTAGAGGGAGCGTCGATTCATGTCGGACCCTTGGCGCGCGGAACAACTCGATGCCGCCGATCGTATTGCTGGACTACGCGAGCGTTTCAGCCTGCCAGCAGACGTAATCTATCTCGATGGCAACTCGCTCGGCCCGTTGCCGGCGCATGTCGCCGAGCGGGTCGATCGCACAATTCGCGAGGAGTGGGGTCGGCATCTGATCGCCGCATGGACATCGGACGGATGGTGGTCGGCGCCAACGCGAGTCGGCGACCGGATAGGTCGGTTGATCGGTGCCGCGCCCGGGCAAACCGTGGTCGGAGATTCGACATCGGTTCAGTTGTTCAATGCGCTGGTTGCCGCAGCACGACTGCGGCCGGGACGTGGGATCGTCGTCATCGATTCCATCCACTTTCCGACCGATCGATACATGGCCGCATCGGTGGCAAGGCTGTTGGACCTCCGCGTGATCGCCGTCCCCGCTGCGGCGCTCGACGCAACCTTGCACCGGTATGCCGAGGACATCGCTGTGGTGGCGTTCGGCGCAGTCGACTACCGTACTGGGGAACTGCACGACATCGCGACGATCACTCGAGCGGTCCATCATGTGGGAGCGGTGGCGGTGTGGGATCTGTGCCATGCGGTCGGGGCGGTGCCACTCGATGTCGACACCGCCGACGTCGACCTTGCGGTCGGATGCACCTACAAGTACCTGTGCGGCGGGCCCGGTGCCCCCGCGTTCATCTATGTTGCCCAACGTCATCAGGCAGCCTTCGATCATCCCCTGATCGGCTGGAACGGCCATATGGATCCGTTCGCGATGGAAACGGAGTATCGACCGAGCGACGGCATTGCCCGGGCCAGGATAGGCACACCGCATATCCTTTCCCTATCCGCTCTCGACGCCGCTCTGGACGTTTTCGACGACGTCGATATCGGAACCGTCCGCGAAAAGAGCCTCGGCCTGGCCGACTACTTTCTGGACGAGCTGGACGAGATCGTCTCCAGTGGTGCACTCGATCTCGTCACACCTCGGGAACACTCCCGCCGGGGAAACCAATTGACGTTCCGATACGACGACGCCGATGCCATCGAGATGGCACTCCGCCGCAAGGGCATAATCTGCGACGTCAGACCACCGAACCTTGTCCGCTTCGCCTTCAACGGACTGTTTCTCTCGTATGCCGACATCCACCGCGCCGCTGACAGCGTGCGCGGGATCAGCCATTCAACCCGAGAGTGACCTATTGGAAATTCGGCGCTCTTCGATCATTCGGACAGCACTACTCTCTGGCAGCGCTCGGTGCGCCGTCTGGCGAGAGCTCGCCGACCCGGCCCAGCACCCCCGCGGATAGATCGGCCTCGGGCAGCGGTTGTCCCGCGGTCTCCCGACCGGTGCGGGCGAAGACTATACCTGCCGCGGCGGCGGGGACGGCGATGAGGAGCGCGATGAGGCGGGGCGTGACGATGGCTGCCAAGGTTCCTACGAACGGTGGGGCGATCATGCCGGCGGCCTTGCTGGCGGCGGCGGCCAATCCACTGCCGCTGCCGCGCAACAGGGTGGGGTAGATCTCGGCGGCATAGGGGCCGAGCATGGCGATCATGCCTCCTGTGCTGGTGAGCAGCGCGGCCACCAGGACAGTAAGCAACCAGCGTGGCGTTCCGGATCCGGTAGTGAGAACGGCGAATCCGACGAGCGTGACGGCTGTCGAAACGGCGTAGAGGATCATCGATCGCCGACTGCTCCATCTGCCGTACAGGTATGCGACGAGCAGTGTGTTGGGGATGGCAAGCAACGCGCCGAGGAACAACAGCTCCCCCGTGGCGAGATCGTCTGCCTGGCCGCGCAGGAATATCGGCAAGAACGTGATGAAACCCCAGTTCACCAAACCCCAAGCGAGGCCGTACAACACGATTGCGAGAGTCGGGCCGGTGTAGGGGGCTTGGAAAAGCCATCGCAGTCGCGTCGCCCGCACCGCAGAGGAGCGCTCGGTGCCGGAATGTGAGGGCGGAGTGGACGATTCCGGAGTCGACAGCGGTTTCACCCCGAAACGATCCATCACCTGTTGAGCGTCGGAGAGCTGTCCGTGCGCGGCGAGGAACCGTGGCGACTCCGGGATCCATCGGTTGAGCAACAACAGCAGCAGGCCGGTGGGCAGGCCGAGGAACCAAAGGATCCGCCAGCCGAAGTGCGGTTCGAATGCCGCCGCGGCACCGCTGGCGACCAGGTAGCCACCAGTGGTGCCGAGTCCGGTGAGTAGTACGACGATCAGGCCTCGTCGGCTGGCCGGCATGACTTCCGACAGCAGCGAGTAAGCAACGGGCAGAAAACCGCCGGCCGAGGCCCCCATCAGCAGGCACATCACCAGGTTCCACGCGAAGCTGGGCATGGCGCCACAGATTGCCGTGCTGACGAACAGAAGTCCGGACAACAAGATGGTCGGTCGTCGTCCGATGCGGTCTGCCAGCACACCCCACGCGATCGATCCGATGGTGGTTCCGGTCAGCGCGACCAGTGGCAGTATCGACGCCTGAGCCGTGGATATCCGATACTCGGCGGCAAGGCCGGGCAGAACGAAGCCGAGGGTGGCGGGCTTCATCGTGTCGATGACCATTCCCAAGGTGAGGACGATGGACAGACCGACGTGGGCAGGGCGCAGGGCGGTGTTGTCGAGTGTGGTGAATTCGACGGCACGCACGGACGAGGGGACCGTGGATCGCCCCGGCCAGCAACCGCGGACCGCAGAGAGAAAGCCGAGGACGATCAACAACATGCCGACCTGCATCTGCGCCGAGGCCGGCATGCCGCTCATCTGGTACGCCATATGCGCTGAGGCAACGAAATCGGGGACGTGCAAGGAAACCCCGAGAGCGATCGCGGTGACCCCGGCCCAGAATGTGACAGGACGGCTCAGCATAGTTGCCCCCAGAGGCGGTCCATTGCGGCGCACCATTCCGGTCCTCGCGTATCGACGACATCGAAGTGGCCTGCATCGGATGATTCGATCAGCTCGACGGAGTCACCGGCGGCTCGCGCCGCGGCAGCGTATGTCCTGCTCTGCTGGATCGGAACGTCCTGATCTGCACCGCCATGGACGAGGATCACGGATAGGCCGAGCGGCAGCAGATAGTGCGGTGAGCTGAGGTGGTACCGCTCCGGCACCTCGTCCGCATGCCCGCCGAGCAGAGCGGCGACCGCTCCCGCCGGGCACAGCGAGGCCGACGTGACCGGATCGGCCTCGGTGGCACCGAGCCTCTGCATGTCGGCGGTGTGCAGATCCAGCACACCGGCCAGCGCCACAGCGCAGGCGATGGGTGTTCTCGGTGGACCGCCGATGGGCAGGGGAAGACGAGTCCGCGCGGCCAGCCACAGCGCTAGCTGGCCGCCCGCCGAGTGACCGACGGTGACGACACGAGTCAGGTCGAGACGGGTACCTTCGGGCAGTCTCCACGAACCTGCCTGCACCGTCATCAGCGCCAGCAGGTCGACCGCCGCGGCGGCATCGAGCAACGTGCCGGGCCAGCCGCCGCCGGGCTCCCCGAGGCGCCGGTACTCGAGGTTCCATACTGCGTATCCGCGACCGACAAGGTCCCAGACGAGAGGAGCGAAGTAACTGCGGTCGTAGGTCGCCTTCCAGAATCCGCCGTGCACGAGCACAGCCACTGGGTGTGGACCGGCGGTTTCGGGCATCGACAGATCCGCGACCTGGCTCGGCTGGGGTCCGTACGGGATCGTGACCGTGGTCATGGTCCCTCGTTACCGCTGCTCGTAGTCTGCGGGCACGTCCCGATCTCTGGCACCTGTGACGGAGTCGGGAAGGACGAAGGTGCACCTCGCCCCGGCCGCGCGTTGGCGGCTCCGTGCTTCGATCTCGTCAGGGCTGAGCGTGAGAAGCAATTCCGCGGGGATATCGGACCGATAGATCTCTTCGTTGTATTCCACGCCACCGACACCCAGGATGCGGGCGAGGAAGTTCTTGACCCGGCTCTGGTGCGCGTCGGGCGGCAGCGTATTGTCGTAGTGGAAGTCGAAGCGTAGTACCAGATTCTCGTTGAGATGCAGTTCTTCGACGAATTCACCGTTCCGATAGTGTCGCAGCACAGGATGCAGGAAGGCGCTGCACCCCGGCGTCCCGAAGTCGGGCGGTAGAACGAAGTCCAAGGGGTGCAAGGTCGGTAAATACTGGTCGAATCCGTATTCGAGCGTGATCACCACGATATTTTCTGCCGCCTGCAGGTCGTCGCGCTCCAAGACACCTTCGAACGGCAGCTCGTAGAGGTACCGAATGGAATCGCGGCCTATGTCCATGACATCGCACAGCACACCGAATTGCTGGTACAAGCCCGCGGAAACACTGACCCGTTCGACCAGGAAGTCGGCAACTCCGCTCACATCGCCGTCATCCTGGAGTGGGAAGGTTTCGTGCGGGTACGGCACCCCGTGATTCTTTTCCTCGAGCAGCCGGACCAGCGAACGGATATTGTATCGAAAGCCATGTATGAACGAGGAAGCAGCCTTGTGGTCCCGGTATTGCATCGTGGTACCGATGCAATACAGATTCGGCACGCTCGTCTCCCAGTTCGGACTCAGGACGAAGAACTTACCGCGATCATCCACGTCGGGTGCCGTGCCGTCGGCAAACAGTGCGCGATCCGCATATCGCCATCCGGTGCACCTGATCACCTCGTCGTAACTGAATTCGGCGCGGTGGAGGCGAGGTGGATCCCAGTGCCGGAACTCGGTCTCGAGTGTCAGCTCGTACCCACCTGCCGGATTCTTCCGGATCGTCTTGATCACGAAGGCCATCGTCGCATGCAGGGACTTGAGCTGGTACATGTCCAGTATGTTGTTGTTGACCGCGCGGAGGTCGCCCGCGTAATGGGTCTGCCAGGAGTGCCGGACCTGCTGCTTGACGAAGACGTGCACAATCGATGCGTGTCCGGCGATATGGTTGGCCACCTCGAAGGCCGAGTTACCCCGGCCGATGATCGCCACCCTTTTGTTCGTGTAGTCCGCGGGGTCCAGGGAATGATCCTCGTAGCCCGGCACAGTCTCGATTCCGTCGATATCCGGAGGGATCCACGGCTCGCGAGCACCGGTTGCCAGAAACAAGTACCGGCAGCGATAGGTATTGCCGTCACCGTCGGTCAGTGTGAATCCCCGGTCCGGCTCGGGCTCGATACGCACGATTCGGCAGGAGAAACGAACTCGAAGATCGAAGTGCGCTGCGTAATCATGCAGGTACCGGCGCAACTCGTCTCGATCAGGGAACAGATCGTCCGAATAGTCCGGGAAACGCGGACCGGAATCATCGGATAGCAGCGAATTCCAATCGTGCCGCATGTTGAATTCCGGTTCGGGGAAATAGTTGTACCGCTTGTTGATCGACAGCAAACTGCGATGCCGGGGAAACGTGTCGAAGAAGCTTCCGACGTCGCCCGCCGCCTCCAAGATCACATAGTTCCGGTTCGCGGCGGCCAGATAGTATCCCATTTGAAGGCCCGCGGGACCCGCACCGACGATAATGTACTCGTACTGTTCAGCTGATTCGCTGGTCATGAGTCCGTACTCCCTGATTGCGTGATGTGCGTTCGCCGTCGGTGTCAGAGGCCACTGCGGGCCTCCCAAAGCTCGGGGAAGAACCTCAGGTGCAGCCTCGACCGCAAATAGCTGGTGCCGGAGGAACCGCCGGTACCCGGCTTGTGCCCGATCTGTCGTTCCACCATGAGCACGTGTCGCAGGCGCCAGGCAGCCGCGGCCTGGTCCAGATCGATCAATGCCTCGGCGAGTCGGCGCAGTTCGGCCACCTCGTCGCCACCCCGGTAGAGCAGGCGTGGGTCGGTGATGTCATGGCGGCCCAGCACCGCAGCGAATCTCTCGCGCACGCTCGGTTGAGCCAGCCTGCGTCGCAGGCGATCCTCTTCTTCGGGGGTCAGCCGGGCCCGCTGCAGATAACCGGCATCCTCGAGGCCGGCGAGGAACTCGATCTCACGGAACTGCTGCGACTCGAAGCCGCTGCCGCCGGTGAGTTGACCGCGGAAGGCCAGGTAGTCCGCGGGCAGCATGGTGTCCAGCACCGCCCACTGCGCGGTGAGCATTTCCCACATCCGGGTCAGCCGGTGCAGGAGGCGTGCGGCCCGATCGAACCGCTCGCTGTCCAACGCAGCGCGCACATTCTCCAGCTCGAAGATCATCGCCTTGAACCACAGCTCATGCGCTTGGTGAGCGATGACGAACAGCAGCATATCCGGCGCCACCGGGGTCGGCTGCAGGCTGAGCAACTCCGGCAGCCGCAGGAACTGCGCATAGCCCGGGCCGTCGGGGGAGGTTCGCGTGTGTGGCAGGTTCGGGTGAACTGCGGGGCCGACCATGTCGATCACGCACCTGGCAGGCTCACGCCGACACCGTCGGCGGCCGCATGCATCGACGCAAGGAAGGCAGTCAGCGGTGCCACATGCTGCCGCTCGTGGTAGGCATGTATCGGGACGTCCGCGGGTCTGCGCATGTCCGGGGCAAATTCCGGGTGGTAGACACCGAGCAGATCCTCGAGGACATGATGGGTAGCCACGACCTGGCCGTACCGCCATTGCCGCACTACAGGATGCAAGAACACGCTTTCGGCAGCGTCGGCCGCGCTCGGGTGCCGATGGATCGCGAACACGTCGCCCCGGGGACGGCCCCATTCCAAGGTGAAGGTGTAGACACAGCGCCGACTCCGCCAGCGCCCGGGCAGATCTCTCGTCGGCCACTCGCGCCACACTGTCGCGGTGCCGTCGGACGCGATATCGAATACATCGCACAGATAACCGAATTGCAGCCACAACGCCGATGACTGCGACGCCCGACGAAGCATATCATCGGCGAGCGCGGTGGGCTCACCAGAGATTTGCTCGGACGGATACGGCTCATCGAAGTACCTTTCCCGCAGCAGACCGTGCAGAGTCCGCACGTTGTAGCGGAATCCGTCGATGAATCCGGATCCGGCCACTCGAAAATCATCGGCCTGGGCGATCGTCCCCGCGAAGAAGAGTCCGGGTACGTTCACCGATTCCCATGTCGGCGTCAGCTCCGGCAGCCGCTTATCTATGCACAATGCGGGTCGACAAGACGCGTCGAAGATCGATGCATCGAAGCGGAAGCCGGTACAACGAATCACACGATCGTAGCGCAGGATATCCCGTTCCCCGTCGGCATGACTGTATTCAACCGCGACTCGATAGCCGGCCTCGTCTTGCGAAATATCTGTGACCCGGCAATCCAGGATCGCATTCAGCAACTTAAGCTGGTACATGTCCAGCAGCCGCGCCAGGTGTAATCGCATACCACCCGGATGATGCGTACGCACCGCGAGCCGGACAGGTTCCGGGCTTGCCATATGCACTATCGCGGCGCTTTCCACCGCAGCTTCGGCGACTTCGGCCGCCGAGTTTCCCTTGCCCAGCACCAGAACTCGCTGACCGCGGTAGTCCTCCGGTTTCAGCGAGGCCGTTTCATACCCCTCGCACAGGTCTATGCCAGGAATCCCCGGGACGTAGGGCTTGGTCCAGCCGGATGCTACGACGAGAAACCGGCAGCGAAGAACTTCGCCACCAGCGATCTCCACTTCGAATTCTTCGTCCCCGGTCTTTCTGATCATTCGCACGCGCGATTCCGTACGCACCGGGACGTGGTATCTCCGCACATATTCGTCGAGATAGCGCACCATGGCATCGGCGGGCGGATACAGGTCTGCACTGAAGTCACGGAACTGCAGCACCGGACCGGCTGCCGACTCTTCGGTCAAGATCGAGTTCCAATCCCACCGCAGATTCAGCTCGGGATCGTCCCACAATGTACCGACCTTGTTGAAGGATATGAGCCTGCGACTGCGCGGATACCGGGCGAAGAAATCGCCGACCCGAGGCGCCCCCTCCAGCACCTGCACCCGCGCGCCGCCCGCCGCGAAATGTGCCCCCACCTGAATTCCCGCCGGCCCGGCACCGACGACAAGGCAGTCCAGCTTCTCGGCCATGCCAAACCCTCATCAAATCCGGAGCGTTGTATCAACTCGATTCACGCTCGACAGGCCGAGACGCTAACCCGCAGCAAAGCAGCGGTCAACCCACGGATCGAAGTGGACCACTGGAATAGACAAGGGCTGTCTCGGCCTGAATATGTTCAGTAGCAACGGATTTGCTGCAGAACGACCATGCAGGTCGCCTCGCCCCTGGGGAGGCGTGGCGCAATGTATTTACAATCCCTTGATGTCAGCACCGCGTTCGGCTGCCGGATGGGCCGCGGCGGTTCTCCAAAAGAATTGTAAAAAGTGACCGCACACCGTAGCAATCCGGTTGGAGTGAGAGGAGCCTACTTACACCCTGTGCACCGTTTACTGGGCAGTAACCGATCGCTCGAAGTTCGGGCAAGACCTTCGCGAAAGACCGCACCATGGACACTGACTCCCACGATCCCGGACCCGATCGCACCATACTCGACCTCACCCTCGGCTACCTGGCCAGCGCGGCCATCGGCGCGGCCGCCAGACTCGGAATCGCCGACCATCTCCTAGAGCACCCCCGCACGGCAACCGAGTTGGCGGCGTTGACCGGCGTCGATGCGTCGGGTATGCAACGAACTCTCCATTTTCTCGCGAGCACCGGGACCTTCTATGAGGACGGCAGCGGCCGCTTCCACCTCACTGCGGCCGCCGAGCGACTGGTGACAGAATCGCCGCGGTCGCTGCGTGACGCCGTGATCTTCCTTACCGAGCCGATGTTCTGGCAAACCGTCGGACAGTTCACCCGCACTCTGCAGCGCGGCCGCACCGCCTTCGACGAGGTCTTCGGCGTACCGCTGTGGGAGTACCTGACGCTGAATCCCACCGCCGCAGGCATCTTCGACGCCGGCATGGCCAGCTATTCCGCGCCCCAGGATGCCGCCATCGCCGGCACCTACGACATATCCGGAATCAATCAGATCGTCGACGTCGGCGGTGGACGCGGCGGGCTGCTGTCATTGCTGCTGCATCGGAATCAGCATGTGACCGGTATTCTCTACGACCGTAAGCCCGTTCTCAGCGAGCATCTGCTCGACGTCCCGGATCTGGCCGGACGCTGGACCGCCGTAGCGGGCGACTTCTTCGAATCCGTGCCCACCGGCGGCGACCTGTACATCCTCAAACACATCCTGCACGACTGGAACGACGACGAATGCGTCAGCATTCTGCGCTGCTGCCGCAACGCCATGTCCGCAGGCAGCCGTCTGCTCGTCGCCGAGACCATCGTGCCGCCGCCGAACACGCCGCACTACGTGTGGTCGCTGGACATGCTGATGATGGCGATGCTCACCGGGCGGGAGCGCACACGGGAACAGTACGAACAGCTGTTTACTGCCGCTGATCTGAGACTGACTCGCGTCCTCACGACCGCAACGTACAGTTCGATGGCGATCATGGAAGTAGAGGTTCTCCGGTGAACGAAGTGCCGGTCCTGATCGCTGGCGGAGGCCCGGTCGGTATGACCCTGGCCCTGGATCTGGGCTGGCGGGGGGTCCCGTGCCTGCTGGTCGAGGAAACCGATAGGACGCTGGCTGTGCCGCGGGCGAGTTCGGTCAGTGCCCGGTCGATGGAGCACTTCCGCAGACTGGGCATTGCCCGGCGAATACGGTCGTCTGGACTGCCAACGGACTACCCCACCGACGTCAGCTACCGCACCCGGATCCGCGGCCCGGAACTGCACCGGATTACGCTGCCCTCCTCGGCCCAAGTCCTCGCCGCCGGAGGTCGTGACCACACCAGCCCCACCGCCGAACCGGCGCACCGGATCTCGCAGCTGTATCTCGAACCGATTCTCCTGGAGCACAGCCGCAACTGCCCCCACGTGCGCGTCGAACGAGGGACCAGACTCGAGGGTTTCGAGGAAACCGCAGACGGGATCCGGGCAACAGTTCGCTCGCTGTCCACGGGTATGACCCGGGTCGTGCACGCCGATTATCTGGTGGGCTGCGATGGCGGCAACAGTCTGGTCCGTCGGCGGCTGGGCGCGAAACTCACCGGCACCGACACCGTGTTCAAGGCCGTGTCCGTCTATTTCCGGGCACCCGAGCTTGCCGAGATCATCCAGCCACGCACCTGGATGACCTGGTCGGTCAATCGCGACGCGTTGTGCGTCACCGTCGCGATCAATGGACACGACATGTGGCTCGTTCACGCGTTCCTGCCGGCCGACACCGACACCCGTCTCGTCGATCCTGGAACGCTGATCACGCAGGCCATCGGCTCAGCAACACCCCGCGAGATAGTCGGCGTCGAACGGTGGACCGGACGCAGGCTCATCGCCGACCGCTACGGCAGTGACCGCGCGTTCATTGCCGGAGACGCCGCTCATCTCTGGATACCCATGGCTGGAATGGGGATGAACACGGGCATCAGCGAGGCGGCGCACCTCGCCTGGATGCTCTCCGCGGTCCACGCCGGCTGGGCCGGCCCGAGGCTACTAGCGGCCTACGAAGCGGAACGGCGCCCCGTCGCGGAGACCATCTCGGGCTTCGCCACCGGTATCGGCAAGGCTCTGCTCGATCTGGTGACCGCCGATGTCGACGAGGACGACAGCCCCGTCGGCGAAGCCTCACGCCGACAACTCGGACGAGACGTGGCCATCGCCGACCAGGACCAGTACCGGCCGATCGGGCTGAGCTTCGGCTACCACTATTACGGCTCACCCTTACTCGCCGAGGACCAGCCACCACCGGAATTCACCATCAGCACCTACCATCCCTCCACGGCGCCGGGTGCCCGGCTGCCGCATCTCACCCTCGCCGACGGCACCGGAGTCTACGACCACCTCGGCCAGGACTTCACCCTCCTGCGGATCGGCCAGAATCCCCCCGACCCCGAACCGATCCTGCGCGCGGCCGCCGAGCGAGCGGTACCGGTCGCCGTCCTCGACCTCCCCTCCGACGAGGCGGTCGAACGGTACAGCAGACGCCTGATTCTGGTCCGGCCCGACCAGCACGTTGCGTGGCGCGCCGACGCCGTACCGGCACAGCCGGAATCGCTCATCGACCGAATCCGCGGCGCGGGCTTGGAGTGATCGCGCGCCGCGAAAGCGGCTCAACTCCCGCGCACCGCCACAAAATAATCCACGACGTCCTGGATCACGATGCTCCGTTTGTCCTGTCCAAGGAGATGCTGGCGGTCTTGGCTCGCTAGTGTTGTCGACCACGGTTTGCTGGGCCGCTCCGCCATCTTGGTGATGACACCGTGCCGGCGCGGGCGACCGGACTGGTGCAGAAAACAACGAAGTTCCCGTAGGCCCCGGGTCTCGAGCGAGGCCGGGATCCTCGGTGGCGTGATCACCCCATTGGGCTTGTCGTGGCTGGAACCGCTCCTTCGCGACGCAGCGTCACGCTCAGGAAGCTCACGCAGCCGCGTCCCGCATGAGTGGGTCAGAACTTGATTCGGCTATCCCGTTGTGGCGCAGACGAATACGTATCTCGTACCCTGGTTGCAGCTACGGGTAAGAGTGAGGTCGGTGAAGCGCTTTCTATTTCTGATCATGGCGGTGATCGTCGCGGCGTCGACGTACGATTACGCCGGATCCGCTGGCCACTACGGCCTCGTCGTCATCGTCGGAGTCCTCGCTGCCCTCCTACTAGCTGAGAGGTTCATCGGATAGCGCAACGCGAAACGATCCGGGGTATGCACTGGCGGTGCTGGCCCAGATCGGCTGGGATACACCGGAACCACGCGCAGCGGCAGGCCCGCTGCGCGGCGCTGAGCGAGCAGTTCGGGCAGGCGCACTGGTACGGCCCCGTAGTTAGGGCTATGGCAAAGCCCGGAATTGGTTTTCGGACTCTGCGGACGTAGACGCCGCCCGGAGGGTGGACCCGGTGCGCGCGGTGGTCAGGGTGACCGCCATGGCGGTAGCGATGGCCGCGGCGGCGAGGGCGGCGGTGGCGGGCCAACCGAACCAGCAGACGGCGGCAGCACCGAAGGCGGCACCAAGGCTGCCGCCGACGAAGTAGACGATCATGTAGGCGCTGTTGAAACGAGCTGGGGCGACCGGGTCGATGGCGAGGACCGTGCTCTGGTTGGCTACCTGGGCCGCGAACAGTCCGGCATCGAATAGGCCGAGGCAGATGAGGGTTACGGCGGTATTCGACAGGAAACCGCCCAGCGCTGCCGCGGCGGCGATGGCGAGCACGAGCCCGAGCACGATCACTCGCCGTGCGCCGACGCGATCGGTCCACGCCCCCGAGACGCGGGTGGCGGCGACACCGAGGAGTCCGGCGAGGGCGTACATGCCGATCCGTTCGGGCGAGTACGAGAACGGCGGCTGGGACAGCGCGACGGGGAGTCCGGCCCAGATCGTGCAGAAGGCGAAGAACCACAGGGCGCCGCGACCAGCCGCCAGCCGGAGGGTCGAATACCGGGCATGTAGTCCTGGAAGTCCGCGCAACGTCGCCAGATAGCCCCCAGTGGCGGGGGGCCCGGGAGCGGGGCGCGCGGGCACCGCGCGGGGGGCGCGGTAACGGC
>NZ_JBFAYO010000040.1:0-34423 GCF_040681325.1 Nocardia sp. NPDC051787 | reverse complement strand
CTATTAACCCTCGGGGGCCGCGACCAGCCCCTACCGGGTGTGTCGAATAGCGGTAATGTATTCCTGGAAGTCCGCTCCGCCTCCCCAGATAGCCCCCTGTGGCGCTGCCCGCTGCAGCGGGCAGCGCGAACCGGGCGGTGACGGCGATAGCCGCGCACGCCACTGCGAAAACGAAAAGCGTTCCGCGCCAGCTGATCAAATCCGTCAGCCACCCTCCGACAATCCGGCCCGCGAGTATCCCAGCCGAAATACCCGCGGTCACGACTCCCAGTACAGTGGCCTGCCGCCGCGGTTCCGCGAAACGCCCGGCGACCGAACTCAATTGCGCACCGACCGACGATCCCGCGCCGATCAGGCCGACGACAACGCCGAGCAGCCAGGTCGAACCGACCACCGCACTCGCCGTCAAAGCGACGGCCAGGACGCCGAACTGGGCCGACAACACCATCCGCGGCGCGAACCGGTCGACCAGCGGTACCAGTAGCGCCAGCCCCGCCAGATAGCCGAACGGCCCGCACGCCAGAGCCACGCCGACCGCCGCAAGCGAGGCGTGCAGGGAACCGGCCACTTCCGCGATGGCCGGTTGCAGCGGATAGATACTGGCGGTGCCGAGAGCGGCCGCGAGCGCCATGAACCAAATGACGGGGGTCCGCAGCGCGGTGACCCCCGCGGCCGAAGTCAGATCGGGTTTCATTGCACCGACGCTAGAAACACCGATCCCAAGATTCCGGCGGGAAAAGGACCCGATCGTCGCCACCGTCGGACGCGTCCTGACGCGTGCGGTAGCCCCCGTCTGCCACCCACAGTGAGCCACCCAGGCCGCAGCCTCGAGCCCGGCTCACACTCCCAGGCACCGGACAACATCGGCCAAGACGACACCGCCTGAACAACCAAATCGCCCGCACCCTGCGCCAAAGGCACCGCGTGGGCGACCCATCATTCCGGCGCCGCCTCGGAGGCACGCAGGTCGAGAGCTGCTGCCACCAGCTGGCGCGCATAGGCAGTCCGGTCGGCAGTGGTCGTTCCCGCTGGGTTTTACCGGTGCGGGTCGGCGCGTACGTGCGATCGCACCCCCTGCTGTCCGAACAGAATGAGGAGCTCGACCGCGCCGCCGCGGCAGCAGTAACTCGAGGGTCGGCCGGCGCTGCCCGCTCTCCAGTCGGGACAGAGTGCTCTCCGATACGCCGGTCGTCGCCGCGAGGTGGGCGAGGGTGATGCCGCGGTCGCGACGCAACGCACGCAGCCGCGGCCCCACCGCGTCGAGCACGTCGTTTGTTTCGCGGTCCATGAGCTCATCTTGCCGGAACCGCAAGTTTGCGTGCCAGGTTGTGGTGCGACTGGCAAGACTGAACGCGTTCCGACAGAAGGAGTCTCGATGAACACCCCCGATGCGGTCATGTCTTGGAACGGCGGCTACGCCGACCGGCCGGCGGCCGCCGGCTCGCGGCCGAATGACCTTCTGTTCGAGACGGTTTCGAGTCTGTCACCCCGAGCGACGCGCGGACGCCTCCGATCCGCACGCGCGATGGCTACCGTCGCGCTCACCCTCCTGATCACGATGGGCGCCGCAGCCTGCTCCATGACTACCCCCGACGTCGCCCCCTACGCCGCCGCCACTCAGGGCGACCCCGCGTTCGAGGACACTTTCCGGCACGAATTCGCCGACGTCGACGGTGTCGGTATGCACTATGTGACCGGCGGTAGCGGCACTCCGGTCGTCCTGATCCACGGCTGGCCCCAGACCTGGTACGGCAGGTGGCCGATCATGCCCGCACTCGCCGAACACCACACCGTCTACGCCGTCGATCTCCCCGGACTGGGCGACAGCACCGGCTCACCGACCGGCTACGACAAGGCCACCCTCGCGCGATACATACACACCCTCATCGCCGACCAGCTCGGACTGCGCGACGCCCGCGTCATCGGCCATGACTTCGGCGCCGCCGTCGCATTCCAGTACGCCGCTCAGTTCCCCGCCGACACCGCACGCCTCGGCTACCTCGACCTGCCGCTGCCCGGGCCCGCGATCGATGCGCCCACATACCGCTCGCTGAGCTGGCACATCGCCTTCCACACCCAGCGGCGGGTCCCCGAAACGGTGGTCGGCGACAACGTCCGCGAGTACCTGGCCCTGTTCTACCCACAAGTCTCCTTCGGGGGAACGGCATTCGGCGGCACGTCGGACCGAGCCCCCTTCACCGACGCCGAGATCACCGAATTCGCACGCACTTACAGCAGGCCCCGCGAGGTGGCGATCACCGAAGGTGATCCGATACTCGCCTGCCCCGCCGGTGCCAACAGGGATCCCAAGATCCACGGCGACAGCGCGGACAAGTTCGACCCCACACGGACGAACAAAGATCACCTGGCGTTCGGGTACGGTGCCCACCGCTGCCTGGGCGCACCGCTGGCACGGCTGGAGGCACAGGTGGCCCTTCCCGCCCTCTTCCAGCGGTTCCCGCACATGAAACTGGCCGTCTCCGCCGACGAACTCGGCACGGTACCCGGTTTCATCGCCAACGGGCACGACCACCTGCCGGTATTCCTGAAATAAGCAGCGGTATTCGGGGAAGGAATCAAGTCGGCATCGGCCGCGGTTCGGGTTCCTCCGGGGGGCCTCCGAGTTCGGCATCAGCGTCACGATGGACGTCCCGGACGAGGCCCTCATGGCCCTCACCTCGATGGGCGGTACCCGCTGCCCAGCGGTACGGTCCGCTACGCTGCGCCGTTCGGCGTCTGACAGAGAACCGGGTGGGGCCAGCCCACTGACCGCCTCCGACCACTAACCAGGGTCGGACCCACTCGTCCAGGTTGGTTCGGAATGGAGGTCGTCCACTGGGCGAGCCCCGGAGGTGATCCACGTCACTTGTCAATGCTGTCAGGAATTCGGGGGCTGTCTCGTTCAGGGAGCACGCGAACCAGACAGGAGCGAACCATGAAGCACCGCATCGTCGTCCTCGGGGCCGGATACGCCGGAGCCTTCTCCGCCACATTCCTGGCCCGCCAGCTCCACTCCGACGACTTCGAGATCACCGTCGTCAACGCCGAGCCCGATTTCGTCGAGCGGTTGCGCCTGCATCAGCTCGCCGCCGGGCAGGATCTGCGCCACCGGCCGCTGGCGGAGGTGTTCGCGGGCACCGGCATCCGGCTCCGAGTGGCGCGGGTAACCAACCTCGACGTCGAGCACCGGACTGTCACCGTCGCCGACGGCGAGGGCATCGACCGGCTCGAGTACGACACCCTGCTCTACGCGCTCGGCAGCACCATCGCCGACCACGGCGTTCCCGGCGTCGACGGGCACGCCTTCCATGTGGCGGCGCGGCCGTCGGCGCTGCGGCTGCGCGCACGCCTGGACGAGCTGGACGAGGGTGGGAAGGTGCTGGTGGTCGGGGGCAATCTGACCGCGATCGAGGCGGCCACCGAGCTCGCCGAATCCCGTCCAGGGCTTCGGGTCAGTCTCGTCACCCGGGGCGAACTGGGCGGCTGGCTGGGCGCCAAGGCCCGCCGTCACCTGCTGCGTGCCTTCGACCGGTTCGGTATCACGGTCCACGAGCACACCGCCATCGTGCGCGTCGAGGAGGCGGGTGCGGTCGCCGCCGACGGCACCGCGTTCACCGCCGACGCGACCGTGTGGGCCGCCGGCTTCGCCGTCCACCCGATTGCCGCCGCCAGCGGCCTCGCGGTGGAACCCAACGGCCAGATCACGGTCGACCGTCAGATGCGGTCGGTCTCGTACCCGAACGTCTACGCCGCCGGTGACAGCGTCTTCGTCATCGGCGACAACGGCCTGCCGTTGCCGATGTCGTGCGCTTCCGCGGGATTCACCAGCATGCAGGCGACGGCCGCGATCATCGGGGACCTGACCGGCCGCAAGATCTCGACGACCTCGCTGTCGTATGTCGGCAACCACATCAGCCTCGGCCGCAACGATGGGATCTTCCAGCTGGTCGACGGTGACGCGCGATCGAAGTCGTGGGCCCTCTGTGGCCGGACGGCCGCGCGCGTCAAATCGGCAATCCTCGAGACCGCCGCCTGGAGCCTCAGGCACCCGACCTTCGGAAGGCCGAGTCACAAGTACCGCTCGGCCACCACCCAAGAGCCCTCGCCCGACGTGGTCGCCGCATAGGGTCGTGCTCATGGACACTGCCACCGTGGCACGTTTCGAGGCCAGCCGGAATCGGCTGGCCTCGCTCGCCTACCGTCTGCTCGGATCGGCCGCCGACGCCGAGGACACAGTGCAGGACGCGTTCCTGCGGTGGCAGGCCGCCGACCGGGAGTACGTCGAGGTGCCCGAGGCATGGCTGACCAAGATCGTCACCAACCTGGCGCTCGACCGGCTCCGTTCGGCAAAGGTGCGGCGCGAACGCGCGGTCGGCGCCTGGATTCCCGAACCGCTTCTCGACGGCGACCCGATGCTGGGCCCGGCTGACACCGTCGAGCAGCGCGAATCGGTGACCCTGGCGGTGCTGACGCTCATGGAGCGTCTGTCGCCGGTTGAACGGGCCGCTTACGTGCTGCACGAGGCCTTTGCGTACAGCCACGCCGAGATAGCCGAGATTCTCGGCATCACCGAGTCCGGGAGTCAGCAACACACTCACCGAGCCCGGCGTCGAATCGCCGCCGCCGGCAACGGCACTGACATCGACCATGCCTCCGCGCGTCGAATCGTCGAGGCGTTCGTCGATGCCGCCTCCTCGGGCCGGACCGAGCGGCTAGTAGCGCTGCTGACCGACGACGCGACCGGCATCTCCGACGGCGCCGGGCTGTGGCCGGCCGAGAAGCTGATCCGGTACTCGACCCCGGAGCGGATCGCCAGCGCGGTGCGGGCCGGCTTCAAACCGTCCGCGGCCAAGCGGAGACTCGCCGGTGGCTCGCCCTCGATCCATGCCGCCGTGGTCAACGGCTGCCCGGCCATGCTCGCCACGCTCGACGACCGGGTCGTTGGCATCGTGATCCTGGAGATCCGTGACGGCAAAATCGCAAGCGTGCGCGGCATCGCCGCCCCGGACCGACTCGGTCGGCTCACCGAGGAATGGCAGCGGCAGGAGCACGATGTCCCGCTGATCGAATCCTGGTAACCGGCCGTCCGGCACAACGTTCGCCCGTCGATTCCCGTCGAACCATCCGGCGAGCACCGCGGCTGGGCCGCGGTCGACGTCGATGAGCAGGGTGGCTGTTGCTCACCGGAGCCCGGCGGGTCGCCGCGACCGCGCTGGCGGTGTTCGGGACCGCGCAGCATGGAGCGAGTCAGCGCCGTCAGGGCGCATCCAACACACTTGCCGGAACCCCATAGGGCAGAAACCGCACCCGACGGCGGGCATCGGTGTTGTCGCGATGCGCGCGTAAGGCCTCTAGCTCGCTCGGAAAGACCTGGTCAACCCTGGCCTCGCCGCTGTCATCGATGCTGTAGATCGCCCACACCCCGCTGCCGGTCTCACCGGCGGTCTCGCCCTCGGGTTCGGGTGGACGCCGCCGTTCCGGTTGGACGAACTGACCGAGCAGTGACGCCAGTGAACTGATGCTCGCGTGATCTACGCGATCCAGGTATACGCCGGCTTTCCCGAGCAGGTCGCGAAGCTCGGTTCCCGCCCCACGCAGTGCGCGTTCGAAATCTTCCGGATCGATGCCGAAAGGCCCGTTGGTTGCCATCGGATGTGCTCCTCGGGACGAGTTGGGCGCTACGTCCTCAGTGTCCTCGCGAAACGCCGACTTCGCCCCGCCGGCCTCGCCCGTCCTCGGCGGTAGCCGCTATGGGCGGTCTCCGCTGCCTCAACGGCGGTCCCGTCGCAGTGCCGGATGCTGCCGGGCGAGTAGCGGCAGCAGTATGCGCCGCGGGACGAGCTGGGCAATGCGCGTGACAATTCGGGTGGACAGCCCGGGGATGACGATGCCGCGGTCGGCGTCATTGCCGCGGTGAGCCAGCTCGCGAGCGATGTCGGCACCGATGCCCGACGAGGCGCCGGTGACGACGGCGGTGGTAGTCGATGTCGGCTTCGGAAGACCCCTGTGTGGAGTCTTTCTCGATTGGTCGGTGGCGTTCTCACGTGGGTTGTCGGTGTCAGCGCGCTGGGTTCTGGGCGCCACGGATGCGATCGATGACGTGCAGCGGGTTGCCGGGCATGACTGACGCCGCCTGCTGCAGCATCTGGTGGGCTCGATCGGAGCCGAATCCCATGCCGGGCCCGGCCAACTCGAGATCCAGCCGAAGTCGACTCGGACTCGAACACCCCACATGCTGATCGCCAAACGTGCCTTGGATGGGCGGTGGCGGATTCTCGACGACACCGGAAAGGACTCCTTCGAAACGTCTCGAACAACGTCGAGGTGCTCGACGCCTTCGCCGCCCGCGTCCGCACGGCGATCGGTGGTGACCGGTTACACCGTGGCTGGGATTTGTCCCGGGCAGGGTGGCTTCTGCTCCGCCGGTGGCGATAGCGCCACTGGCAGATCGGCTTAAAGTGGTTGCAGCACACACTGGTTCGTGTGGCAAGCATGCCTGGACGCACCGAGCATCAGGGCTACTGGATCATGTTTGGGGCTTTGCTCTCCAGACGGCTCAGCGCCTGCATGGCCTCGCGCTCTACGCGTGAAAGATCGCAGAGGATGGTGCCTGCCTGCAGGAGGTACCGCGTATTGCCTGATACACCGGCTTTCGTGAGCAATGCGGCGACTTCCGTCCACAGGGTGGCTGCCTCGGTGTACAGCCCGTGGCCGGTGCGCAGGTGGCGGCTGTCGAGTGTTCGGGTGCATTCGGCGAGGAAGTCGCGGTAGAAGTTGCGGAACAGGGCGCCGCCGGTGCCGGCCTTCTCCATCAAGAGAGCGGCCTGCGGTAGGTCCCGCTGCGGGTTATCGGTCCGCTGGAGCCATGTGCGCACCAGCTTGCCGGCCTTCTCTATGCCTCGGTGGCCGAGGTTGGCGATGGGCGGGTTGAGGAAGGCGTCGGCGCAGGCGGTGATCGCGGGAATGATCTGGCTCCGTGGGGAGGGCGGGTTCCTCGCAGCGGTGAGGGTGAAGGACCGGTGCTTGGCGGTCATCGGACCGCGCGCGGCCCTGGCCCGGGCGAGGCTGGTCAGGCTGGTGGATACCGTGCCGCCTTGCTGGTCGGTGTCCACCAGGTAGGCGTCGTGGTCGTCGTAGCCGTACATGGCGACGACGTGACCGCCGAAGTGCACCTTCGACCCGAAGTAGTCCAGGTAGTAGCTGTCGAGCTGCAGTCCGACGGGGTGGCCGGCGTCGATGGGGGCAACCACGTTCTCCCAAGCCTTGCGGGGGGAGGTGGTTTCCTGGACCCGGAGTTCCAGCCCGAGTCCGGTGGCCAGGTTTCTGGTGAGGTCGAGAGGTTTGACCCGTCCCCCGAGGAAGGGGAAGCCCATCGTTTTGCTGTCCCAGTAGACGAAGGACAGACCGGAGCCGAGGCCGAAGAGCATCGGCTCGGACAGATCGAGTCCCCGATGCCGCAGCAGCACTCCCAGAGCTGTCGTCTCGCAGTGCTGGCCACTGCCGGTTTCAATGTCTATCACCGTGGTCATGCCGCGCTTTCCTGGACGGGGATGATCAACCGGATCATCCAGTTCTTCTCGCGGTGCCGCTGCTGGCTCGACGAGTTAGGCCTCACGTCCGGCGCTCGCGAGCGCAGCCCACGCTCGTGGACGCGGCGAAGGAAGCCCTGTCATCATGTTGCACTCTCCCGTAGGGGCAGAGTCCAACGCTCTCCCCCCGCTCAGCCGCGCCTGGCTCCACCACCAGCGGCATCGCCGCGACGATCCCGGTTCCAGCCGACCGAGCGCACGCTCACTGGCGTGATCTCCACGGCCGCGATGAGTCGACTGCGGCGGTGCTGAAGTCGGCCGCCCAGTCGAGTCCCAGATCGCCCGGTCTTCGTTCTACTGGCACTTCCCGGACAAGAGCCATCTGCTCATCCGGATGGCTGAACTCGCCACCGCCGACCAGTTCCCGTTCACTGGAACACCGCGTCAGTGCGTCACCGAGCGGTTCGGCTGGTATCTGGAAGTTTGCTCGTGTCGCGGGCGCGAATGGCGCGCTGATCGGGTCCGGTGACGAACCGGTAAAACCGCTGTGCGCCTCAGCTGGACCGGTAGCGTTGTCCTCGCACTCGGCTTTGTGCCTGGGCCCCGGCGTTCGCCGGGACGACAGGATGGCGATCGCTGGAGGAGTGGTGGCCAGGGTATTCATCAGTCACGCCAGCGCTGACCGGGCGTGGGCCGACGAGATCCACGGTTGGCTGGTCGCGGACCGGCACGAGGTGTTCCTGGACCAGCATCCGGTCGACGGCTTGGCCGCGGGGGAGGAGTGGGAGCAGCGGCTCTACGAGCGGCTGCGATGGGCCGATGCGGTGGTCTGCGTCATCACGCAGACCTATCTTCGATCCATCTGGTGCGCAATCGAAATCGGCATCGCCAAAACTTTGGGCAGCAGGTTGCTTCCGGTGCGAGCGGCCGCGGGCGCGACGCATCCGCTGCTGAAATCGATCCAGCAGCCCGACGCCGTGGCCGATACCGAGGCGGCGCGGGCTCGGCTGGCGCGATCGTTGCGCACGCTCGACGCGGGCGGGGGATTGGGCTGGCCGGACGACCAGTCGCCGTATCCGGGCTTGGCGCCGTTCGAGACCGCCCAGCACCGGATCTTCTTCGGGCGGGCCCGGGAGGCCGCCGAAATCGCTGAACGATTGCGCGCCCCCGCCATCCGATCCACCCCCTCGATCTTGGTGATCTACGGACCGTCCGGATGCGGCAAGTCGTCCCTGGTGCAAGCCGGTGTCATCCCGTTGATCGCGGACGAAAACTATTGGCTGCCGATGGTGCCGATGAGACCCGATGTGGATCCTATCGGGGCGCTTGCACGGACGCTGGCGTTCGCCAGGCGGCAGACGGGACTCGACTGGCGGCTGTCGTCGGTGCGGGACCGCTTGGCGAAGGACGGGCTGCGCGATGTCGCGGACGAGATCTTGATCGCGGACGAGTCGAGCGGCCGGCGCAAACTGCTGTTGGTGGTCGATCAATTCGAGGAATTGCTCCGACGCGCCGGGCCCGAACAGCGCGCGGAGTTCACCGAACTGCTCATCCCGGCGATCGGCGGGCCCGTACAAGCGCTCGCCACCTTGCGGGCGGATTTCCTCGACCAAATGATCGTCGACCCCGCGATGGCCGCCTTGTCGACCGAGACATATCCATTGCGCCCTCTGCGAAAAGAGGGTATTCGCGAGGTCATCGAACGTCCGGCGCGGGTGGCCGGTTTCGGCATCGACGACGGTCTGGTCACCGAACTGCTGGCCCACACCGACAGCGGTGAGGCGCTGCCGCTGCTGGCATTCGCGCTGGAGCGACTGGCCGACGGTGTGCACCGCGGCGGGACGCTCTCGTTACAGCGCTACCACGAAACCGGTGGCGTGCGAGGCGCGTTGGTGCGTCAGGCCGATGTCGCGCTGGCGGAAGCCCGCGCGGCCACCAGGCTCACCGACACCCAAATCCTCGATGTCATGCTGCGCCTGGTTACCGTTGACGAACAAGGCGTGCCGACCCGCGCCCGAATACCGCGCGACGAGCTGACCGAAACCGACGCCACCGTCGTCGACGCATTCGTCACGCAGCGACTGGTCACCATTGACGAAGAAGAGAGACGGATCGTCGTCTCGGCGGCACACGAAGCGTTCCTGCGTCATTGGCCGCCGCTGCGCGACGCGATCGCCGAGGCGGGCAAGGCGCTGCGCACCCGCCGCGCGATCGAGAACGCCGCCGCTGAATGGAATCAGGGCCGAGCGGCGATCAGGCTGTGGGAGCGCGGACAGCTGGCGGCCGCGATGGACGACACCGGCGCGCGCATGCGCGCCCAACGGAGACCGAACCTGCGCACATGGCCACCACGTTTGCGTCGGCTGGTCACCAACCGCGTCGAACTCAGCCCCAGCGCACGGGAATTCCTCGAGCGCAGCTATCGCAGAGATCGTTTCCGGCGTGGGCGCGCGACCGTGGTGCTGTCCACCCTGCTCGCCGCGGCGCTGGTCGCCGCCGGGATCGCGGTGATCCAGCAGCGCAAGACTGTCGACCAGCAACGCACAACCGTCGCGCGCGCGCTGCTCGCGGATGCGCAAGACCTGTTCCAAGCCGAACCGCGCACCTCGATCCGGCTCGCGTTGGCGGCCGACAAGATTCACCCGAGCGTCGAAACCCGCAACTGGCTGGTGAGTTGGCTCGCCCGCAGCTACTACGGCGGAACGCTCGAAGGCAACGGACGAGACGTGAGCCATACCGTTTTCTCGCCGGATGGTCGCATGCTGGCGGTCCAAACCGGAGATGGCGCCATCGTGCTGTGGGATCTCACCGATCCGCGCGGACCGCGCCGGTCCGGCGAGCCGTTGATCGGCCCGAGCACCCTCGCGGAGCCGGTGTTTTCATCGGACGGACGCCGACTACTGACCGGTGCGGGGATCGATATCAATGCCAGGGACGCCAGACTCGGTTTCGTCTCGCACGATCACACCTTCGACGGAAGCGGTCTGGAAGGCGTGTTGGAGTGGGATGTCAGCAATCCGAGCCACCGGCTGGTCGGCAAACGCCTGCTGCCGGATATCAGCGAGAAGACACACATACTGCTGGACCCCGGCGGGGCCTTCGGGGTCACTTTCGGCTGGACCCAGCCGACGCAGCTGTGGGACTTCACCGGTACGCCGCGAGCAGTGACACTGGCGCCCCCGGAACAACGCGTCGAGGCAGTCGCGATATCACCCGATCGACGGACACTCGCCACTGGTGTTCCCG
Source organism: Nocardia sp. NPDC051787 (assembly GCF_040681325.1). NCBI lineage: Bacteria > Bacillati > Actinomycetota > Actinomycetes > Mycobacteriales > Nocardiaceae > Nocardia > Nocardia sp. NPDC051787. The sequence continues at coordinate 23,648 of NZ_JBFAYO010000040.1, read as the reverse complement.
GAGGTGTGGTGTTGTGGGACATTTCGATCCTCGGCACACCACACCAGAGCGGCAAGATCGAAGTCGAATTACCCGGAAGACCGCCACTCGGGCCCCACAAACTTGCCTTCTCACCAGGCGGGGGGCTCCTAGCGGTCGATGTGGAACTCGCCGGGCTCACCCGCTGGGACGTCAGCGATCCAGCCCGGCCACGACAGCTGGGTACCGCTATGCGAGCGACCCGCGAGCTCGCATTCGCACCGGACACGGGTCGACTCGCCGTAACGCTTGGCAACGCGGCATACCTTTATGATCTCGACGACCCGGCAAACCCGCAACAGCGGCGCGGGCCGTGGATCGGCCAGCCAAGGGACATCAGCGCCGTCGGGGTCTCTAGCACCGGCCAGGTGGCGACAGGCGCCCGTGATGGTCGTGTCACGTTGTGGAACATTGATTTTCGGGTACAGCCCAAGCCGACCGGAGTGTCGTTGCGCGGGAGTTTCAACAGGGATGAGCCACCCTGTTGTGTCACCACGGTCGGTGACCTCATAGCGGTCGGCGGCGCCAACGGCAACATCGACCTGTGGGATATCTCGAACCCGCGAGTCCCGATACGGGTCGCCACCTGGAATGCCGAGCACGTGGATTTCTCGAGCAACGATATCCGGCTGTCGGCGCTCGCCTTGTCCGCTGACGGCAAGACGGTGGCCACGGGCGGGCCGGATCGGACCGTATCGCTGTGGGATCTCAGCGACCGCGCCCATCCGCGCCGTCTCGGACCACCTCTGACCGGGCTCGGCGGAGTGGTGCGGACGATTGTGTTCGCACCGGACGGTGAGCGCCTCGCCGCCGGCTCGGACAAGAACTCACTGGTGTGGGATATCAGCAAGCGGGAAGCACCGCGCCGAATCGGGCGCGGGTTGCACGACCGTCAGGTAAGAGAACTGACTTTCACCGACGGCCGCCTACTCGCCCTCGGCTGGAACGGCGGGGATGCCGCATTGTGGGATCTCACGAATCCCGATGAACCGTCGTTGGCCGGCACGGCGCCCACCAGGGTGACAGTCGGTAGCCTCGCATACTCGCCCGCCGCGCAAGTTCTGGTCACGACCGGCACGGACCGGACCGTACAGCTCTGGGATGTCGGAGATCTCGCACACCCGCGTCGCCTCGGCGACCCGCTACGGGACACCTTGGGCGGCGATATCGGCGTGGTCTTCGATCAGACCGGCCGCCTGCTCGCGGAAGCGGGGTTGGATGGGAGGATCCTCCTGTGGGACATTACTGATCCAGCGCGTCCAGTGAAAATCGCAGACCCGATCGATGCCGACGCCAATGCGGTGAGCGCTGCTCAATTCAGCATGGACGGCGACAAACTGGTCGCGGTGTACAGCGACGGTCCGGCGGTAATCTGGGATCTGAGCTCGTTGAATGATCTGCGTCGACGAACGGTCGAAATCGCCTGCGCGACAGTGGGCTCGGGGCTCGATCCCGCTGGCTGGCAGCAATACATCCCGACGATCGAATACCGCCGGACCTGCCCGTGACGCTCACGGCTCGCGTCAGCCGCACCGCTCGGCCATCGTCTCGGTCGGTGATGAGGATCTCGCCGTGCGGATCGACGGCGATCCCGCTGATCGCGCCGAGTTCGGCGTACGGCAACCGAATCGGCGTCGCCGATCCGGCCGGGACCCGCCACAATCTCCCGTCTTGCTTGGATGCACCGGTCCTACTATCCGGATCCGGAATTTGCGCGTGGTCGGCCAGCAGCAGATCTCCGTCGTGATCGAAGGCGAGTGCGGCGACCGGTTCGCCGGTAGGCAGCGGCGTTTCGGTGGGTGTCCCCGACCCTGGCGGTATGCGCAGCAGTCGATTGATGGGGGCGGTGCTCGTCACCACCAACTCACCAGCGTCGGAAACCGCGATCGGTGCGCCGAGGTTATCGACCGTCAGCAGCACGACCTGCGTACCGGAGCCCACCGGGAGCTTCAGGATTCGGGCATTGTCCGGGTCGGTGACGTACACATTCCCCATGCGGTCGACCCCGACGCCGGCGCCGGTCGCACGTCCGGGGCTTTCCAGGTCGGCCGCGCCGAATCCCACTAAAGGCAACGGCACAACATTCCTCGTGTCGGCGGCCACTTTCAGCACTCGACCGTGCGGATAGTCGCAGACATACAGCTGAGCATCCTGTCCCATTGCGAGACCCGAGGGCGAGTCCAGATCCGGCAGATGGATGCGCTCCGGTGTGTATCGCCCGGCGGGTAGCCGCTGGATCCCCTCGTTCTCGGACACGTAGACGTCTCCGCTCGCGGAGACCGCGATACCACTCGGCCCCGAAACCGGGATGGGCAATTCGGTTTGCGCCGCCCAACCCCACGGGTCTCGGTTCGAACATTGATCCGGCCACCACGCCCAAACCGCGACAACCACCACCACGACTGCCCCCGCCGCGATCCACCCTCTCCTCAACCGCAGCCTCATACGCCGATTATCAATCGCCCTCACTATTTTCGCTGCCTCTCTGTCGTGTGGGCGGAGTGTTTCCGGGCAGAAGCCGCCGACCTGCCACCCACCGAGGCCGACCAGGAAGGATCGGGCCGGTGTGTTGGCCCGCCGCCGAATCGCGGCTGCGGCACGTCGGTGACTCGGTACATGCCGACGCCGATCGGGTGCGCACCTCTCGACTCTCGGCGGGCACACATCCGAGTGGATGCGCGCCCGCCGCGAAGCGATCTACGACCTCGGCGCCCCTGCTTGCCACGTCGAGCCGATCGCCGCGATGGTCAGGGCTGCCATCCAGGCCATGACGTCGGCGGGATGGGAGTATCCGGTCGGCGTCGGCGCCGGTGGAACATCAGCCGGCCCGTCGCAGACTCACCATGGGGAAGTCGACCGGGACCGCGAGGGCGATGTTGATGTAGTTGGTGAACAGGTTGAGCGCGACCTGCCCGATGACCTCGACGATGTGCTCATCGCTCCAGCCCTGGTCACGGAGAGCCTGTACGTCCTCTGCCGTGACCTGGCCGCGCTCTTCCACCAGCTTCAGCGCGAAGCCCAGAAGTGCCGCAGTCCGAGGGTCATCGGACCGGCCCGTCTGCGCGGCCTCCAGCTCCGCACGGCTCACCCCGGCCTTGCGTCCGAGAGCGGTGTGCGCGGCCAGGCAGTACTCGCAGGAGTTTCGGTTGGCCACGGCAACGGCGATCTGCTCGCTCAGCGCTGGCCCGAGGGCACCGCCGCCGAAGGCGCCGAACGAAGCCCACATGCTCGTCAGGGCGGCAGGCGAGTTCGCGACGGCTCGGAACATCGCGGGCACGGTGCCGAATGCGGCGTGGATACGATCGAGCTGGTCCGTGACGGTTCCGGTCGCGGACTCGCGCTCGACAAGGGGGACAAGGGACATGGAGTGCTCCTCAGGGTCGTGATTCGGACGGCGCCCCCGGCAGTGTCTCGCCGGCGACGCACTCTCAGACTGCCTGGAGAAATTGGACTGATTGAGTCATATCATCTCGATTTCCTACCAAATCGTCTGCCATCCTTGGTCTATGACTTCCCTCGACCAGCTTTCGCCCCTACTCGAACGCTTCCGGGTGCGAACCCGCCTGTTCCATGCGGGACCGTTGTGTGGCGTAACGACCTTCGACGCACAACTCGGCCGAGGCTTCCTCCACGTGCTCCGGTACGGTGAGATGGAAGTGACGCACCGAGGCGTCGGCGGTCGGCTGGAAAAGCGACAGATCGATAAGCCCACCCTGCTGTTCTACCCACGCCCGCTGGAACACGCCTTCCACAACGCCCCCACCGAGGACTCCGACTTCGCCTGCGCGACACTCGACTTCGACGGCGGCGCGACCCACCCCTTGGTACGCACGCTCCCTCCCGTGATCGTGCTCCCGCTGGACGCCGTCGGCACCCTCGAACCAGCGCTGGACCTGCTGTTCGCCGAGATCGACAACGTGCGGTGCGGCCAAAAGGTGCTGGCCGATCGGCTCTTCGAAGTTGTCCTCATCCAGCTGTTCCGCTGGATTCTCGACCACGCCGACCAGCTTGCGCTGCCCACCGGGCTGCTGACAGGGCTCGCCGATGAAAGCCTCGCCCGCGCACTCGTCGCCATCCACGAGTCGCCTGGGCGGCACTGGACGCTCGCCACGATGGCGCGCGAAGCGCGCATGTCCCGCAGTTCCTTCGCCGCCCGGTTCAAAGAGATGGTGGGGCAGCCACCCGCCGAGTACCTGATCGGATGGAGGATCACGGTCGCCCAGGACCGGCTTCGCGCCGGCGACTCAGTTGCTCGTACGGCCGCGGAACTCGGGTACGCCACTCCTCCGGCGTTCTCGCGGGCTTTCACGCAAAGAGTGGGGTGCTCACCACGCGCATGGTTGGCGACTGCCCGCTGAGTCAGCCGCGGGCATGAGCCCCGCCATCCCACAGTCGGCGATGAATCGCCTGTCTGCAACGCCATACGTCTGTTGTGCTGCGGCCGTGACGATGTGGTGGTCAAAGCCTGTGGTATTGCTTCTGCCTATTCGGGCGCCACGAGCGGCTCGTAGTGCTCGGTGTAGAGCTTCGCGACCAGCTCACCCCGACTCGCTACGGCAACCTTCTCGAAAATCGACTTCACATGGTCTCGGACTGTGTGCGGCGACAGGAACAATCGGCTCGCGATCTCAGTGGTGGACAGCCCGCGCGCGATCAGTTCGGTCACTTCGCGCTCCCGGGGTGTCAGCTCGTAGGCGGCGATAACCAGCGTGGCGATATCCGACACCGGCGCGGGTCCGATCGTCATCGCGGTCATCTCCTCGACGTCATCGGCACCGCGCAGGCACGAGGCATGGCATACCAGCCACCCGCCGGCGAGCGCGCGCATTCGGATTCGCGCATTCCCACCCGTCTCGCGCGCACGACCAGCGGTGCTACGAATCCACACCGGCAGGGGCAGGTCGATACCGGACGGCGTCGCCGCGCGAGGGCCCGGCGGCATGTCGGCGAGAAAGTGGCGGGCCTCGTCATTGATCGATGTCAGGTTTCCCGCACGGTCGAAAAGCAGCATTCCCGGCGTATCTGAGGACCGTCGCGGCGGCTCCATGGATTGGGCGTACGAGCGTAGCCGCTGCGCCATCGGACTCGACAACGAGCCGACCACTGCCATCTCCTCGGCCCGGAACGGCGCTCGACCGCGCTCGCGGAACAGACTCAGCTGTCCCCAAGGCCTGCCATCGACCCGGAACACGGCACGCAATTCGTCGTCGAACCCTCGTGGCCGCATGAAGTCTCGGTACAGCGGGCTCGACAACGGACGATCACCTGTGGCCTCCCGCAACCCGGCAACCGGCACCAGAGACTTCGTCAAATGCCGAAAGGGATTGACGGCATCGGCGAGGAATTCCGATTCCCAGTAGATGCCGCACCCACCTTGCTGGAGGTTTTCGATCCGCACCGGCGCCGCGGTCAACCCGTTGATCGGATCAGTGGCAACCCATACCGCCGCGTCGAAGGGTGCGACTCGGCGCAGTCGGCCCGACATCACGGCGAACAGGCTTGCCGCGTCGGGCGCTGCCGCGATTCCCGCCAGGAAACCGCCCAACGGCTCACCGATCGACCTGCTCATGCCCGCCATGCTTCCCGCACACGAGGAGTCGTACAACCCCTCACATGAGGGGTTGTACGGCGTGCCGGAACCCCCGATCGAGGGATGGGATCTCGCCCGGCGGCCGAGAAGGCTGGTCGACGCACCTCCGTCACGACTCAGAAGAGGGGATCAACGATGCATATCGGAATCGTCGGCGCGGGAATGGCTACGGTGGCCCTACTCGACGCGCTCGCCGGCTCGGACGCGAAGCCGGGTGAGATCACGGTGTTCGAGAGCTCATTCGCCGTCTGGCGCGGCCGCGCATACCAATGCGACCAGGACTCCGTACGAGTAAATGCACCACCGATGGCCATGACCGCACGCGGCGGAGATCTGGATCATTACCTGCGTTGGTTGCAGGAACGCCCCGAACTCGCCCGCTACCTCGACGAAGGACTTGGCCTACCGGTGGTTCCGCGTGCGGTATACGGCCAATACCTCGAACACACCGCGCATAGCGCCATCGCCAACCTGCGCCAGGACGGATGGCGGGTGAGCATCGTCAATTCCGGCGTCACCGGGTTCTCTCGAGACACCGGCGCCACCTTGCACACCGCCGCAGGCGGCACATTCCAAGTGGACCGCGCGGTGCTGTCCATCGGCGGCGGACAGCCACACGACAGCTATGGGCTGGCCGACACGCCGGGGTACGTCCATGAGCCATACCCCCTGTACCGCAGGTTGGCCGAGGTCCCCGCGGACCGGCACGTCGCCGTCATCGGCAGCGGATTGACCGCTGTCGATATCGTCACCGGGCTGGTCTCCACTGGACACACCGGTCCGATCACCCTGATGTCCCGAAGCGGCGTACTGCCCGCCGTACAGCAACGTCCCATCCGATACGAACCGCAGTATCTGACACCCGAATACGCGTTGCGACGAGTTCGCGAAAACCAGGGCCAGGTGACACTCACCACGCTGATCGAACTGATGAAGGAGGAACTCTCCGAGCTGGGGCAGGATTTCCGGACGCTGACCGATGAGGTCATCGGCAACGACACCGAACCTCCTGTGCAACGGCTGCGGCGCCAGCTGTCCTTGGTGGCGAACCCGCATCAGGGCCGGCGACTGCTCGGCCGCGCCATCCGAACCGTCGTGCCGGCGGTGTGGCCGCTATTGCGCGAGCAAGACAAGACGATGCTGCGCAGCGCACACTTCCGCACCATCAACTGCCTGAGTTCACCCATGGTGCCGCACAATGCGAATATCCTGCTGCGCCTGTTCGATTCCGGCCAGGTACGGCTGCGGCCAGGGTTGCAGAAGATCCGGCCACAACCCCACGCCGGATTCACGGTGACCGACGACACCGAATGGACCGCCGACGTGGTGATCAATGCCGTCAACCCACCGGCCTACACCGTGCCACAGGCCGCCGAGGGGTTACTGCGTTCGCTGCTGACCTCCGCATCCGCCGAACGGCATCCGTTCGGGGGTCTGACCACCCAACCCGGCACCGGCAGGCTGCTCATCTCGGGCCGGCCCGACCGCACCTGGTACGCACAGGGCAATATCGCGAGCACCTCGACATTCATCGCGACCGACCCCACAGGTCTCGCGCATGAGGCGGCACGACTCGCCCACGCCCTCACCGCACAACAATAAACAACCGTACGGCAGACCATTCCAAGGAACCTGCGTCGTCACCAAGCTGCTGTCGTCGGGTGCCACCGAGTACCTGGCACAGCTGCCGTATGCGCAGGTCGTCGCAACCTGGGGTATCGGTTTTGCCCAGTGTCGATCTGTCGGTGCGGCCCGTCCAGGAACCGAACAGCGTCTGAACTTCACGGTCCAACGACATCGAGCCCGACTTCAGCCGCTCCGCGACGTTAAAGGCGAACCCGCGAACCGCCTTCACTTCCTCCGGCACCTCAGCACTCGCTCCCACTTCCTTCGCGTCGCCTTGCTGAGGTCGACAGGGTGTCCTCCCAATCGGCGCCGGGCGGCACGAGCGCCCCTGCCACTCGAGCTGCAATGGACTGAGTGGGATGTGCAGGCCGCGTGGATGGTTGGCTGCACTGACGAATGCGCTGGCTTCGTGGTGCGGGTCGGCTACCCGAGCCGCCGCCCGCGAAGATTTTCGGAACCGTGCCGTACTGGCTTAGCGCCGGATCCGCAGAGCTGCACCACCTGGGACTCCGCGTACCGCCAGGGGCAGCGGCGCGGATCTGGAGCTGTCGGAGCAGGCGATCGACCGGCCGGTGCCGCCGATGGCCGGTACCGCCGCGGTCGGGGCGGTTGTGCATCTGCTGACCACCGCCATCGAGGAGGGCCAGGACCTGTCCTCGATGAGCGGCGTCCTGGCCGACAGCTCCTATCGTCTGCTGCCGGCCTGACGGGTCGGCCTCACTTCAGGTGCCGGGCGAAGAACCGGTTCCCGTCATCCCCCTCGAACTGCGGAACGCCGGTGTGCCCGCCCATATTGGCGTGCAACGTCTTCTCCTCGGAGCCGAAGGCGTCGAACAGGTCCAGCGCCAGTTGCCGGTCGTTTCCTTCGTCGTCCCACTGCAGCAGGACCTGCAGCGGAATGGTGACCTGCCGGGCCTCCTCGAACATGGTGCGGGGCACGAAACTCCCGGCGAACAGAAGGGCGGCCGAGATGCGTGGCTCGACCACCGCCAGCCGGATGCCGATCGCGATCACCCCTCCCGAATGCCCGACCGGGCCGCCGATCTCGGGCAGCGAAAGCAGGGCGTCCAGGGCGGCCCGCCATTCCGGGACCGCCTTTTCGACCAGCGGGCCGACGAGCCGGTCGACGATCTCGTCGTCGACCGGCTCACCGGCCGCCAGCGCCCGGTGCAGGTCGGCGTGGGCCTGCTCGGCGGCGGCCGAACGGGGCCGGTCACCGCTGCCGGGGAGCTCGATGGTGGCCGCGGCGAAGCCCGCCGCCGCGGCGTGCCGGGCCCGGGCCACCAGTCGGGGGTACATCTGGCGCAGTCCGCCGGGGTGGCCGACCAGGATCAGCGGCGCCGGTGCCGATGCGGATCCGGGCGTCCACAGGATGCCAGGGATCTCGCCGAGGGTGAATTCGCGTTCGAGGACGCCGTCGTCGAGGCGCTGTTCGGAAGTGAATTGCATGGTCATGCCTTTCGGGAGTGCTCGTGAACGGCGCTCCCGGACGACCTATCGCCCGACCGTGACCCCAGAGGGGAGCACCCATGTCGAAACTGCGTTCACGGGTACCACCTCCTCGTTCTCTCGCACGGCCTCCGAAAAGTAGCAGCGGTCGCCATAGTCCGCCAACAGATTTTCGCGGAGACTCAGTGGCCGGATGCCACGGAACCACTCGCTTACTGGTCCTAACAAAATGATCAACGTGGTGGGGTCGGGCGTGTCTGGTAGCGGGGCCGCCGCGGTTGAACGGACCTCAGTCGGCGAGATAGCGCAGCATCACCGCGGTGTTGAAGTGTCTCGTCTCGGCCAATCGTAGTTGGATGCGCTTGTCCAGCGATGGGAAGAGTGGTGTGCCGCCGCCGAGCACCACGGGCAAGACGAACAGTTGGTACTCGTCGATGAGCCCGTGTGGCATCAGCGAGGCCGCGAGGCTCGCGCCACCGACCTCCATGACGCCATCGCCTCCAGCCTTGAGCCTGCGGACCTCCTCGGCCGCATTCTCGCTGATCAGCGCGCTGTTCCAGTGGACCTCGGTGAGCGTCCGGGAGAAGACGACCTTGGGCTTCTCCGTCCAGAGCCTGCCGAACTCACGCTGGATGCGCGGCGCGTCCTCGGGCACGTGCGGCCAGTACTCGGCCATCAGCTCGTACAGGCGACGGCCGTGCAGCGAGATCTCGATTTCGCGGTAGCGGTCGTTGTGAAACTGGTGCAACTCCTCGTCCGGGTTGGTCCAGTCGATGCTGCCGTCGCGGTCGTTGATGTAGCCGTCCAGGGACACGCTGAACCCGTAGATCAGTTTCCTCATGACAGGGTAGACCTCCTACGCGCTCGAAACTCATCGGCGCTCATCGGCCAAAAAAGGTAGGCTTCAGGCTCTGCGGCACGCCGCGAAGGCGGCCATGCTCAGCCAGCGGGGGTGTGGCCGACGAGGTTGGGCCGGTTCTTGCGGCGGTCGCGGATGACCAGGTAGAGCACCTTCAACGCGGCCTGGTCGGACGCGAAGTGCCTGCGGCGGCGCACCGTGCCGGATCTTGACCCGGATACAGTCGATCATCACGACCGCATGCACGCGATCGAGCAGGCGGGACTGCCATCGATGACCTGAATGCAGCGCTGTCCAAGCTGCCTGCGCACGAGGGACCGGTGTTGCGGCACACCAACCTGACGCCCGAACAGCTCGCCCGCTACGAGCCAGACAAACCGACAACAGAACTGGGGTTCACCTCAACATCCAACAAGCCGAACGGAGTCAACGACGTGTTCGTACAGAACGCCAAGGTGGAAATGCAGATCATCAGCAAGAACGGGCGAGTATACGGCAACTACGGAACCCCCGACGAGATCCTGTTCCCCCGAACACAGAATTCTTCGTGCACAACAAGTTCCGCGATCCCGCGACGGGCAGGATCATCATCCAAATGTCGGAAATCTAGGAGTAGGAATCCATGCCCGAAAAATTCGCAAGCAAACTCTTCTACAGCAACGCCGAAGCCGCAGCACGGAAGCCCAGCGACGAGGAAATCGAACGCACACGCAGCCAGCTCGAGGCATTCAACACCGAACTCCGTGCGGCCGGTCCCTCCAGCGATGGGCATGTCGGTGGGCTCGGCGGCCGATTCTCCGATGACCTGTCAGGAACCGAATTCCAGGGCTGGACCCTCGAAGACGGCACGTGGCGCGACGCGAACGGCCAAGTCGTCTACACGGAAGGCCCGGACGGCGGATGGTACGACGCTGCCGGGCACTTGGTGTTCGACGCACTCGGCAACCGCCCGCAATAACGGCACCCGCAGCAGAAGGTTGGAGCGCCAGATCACGCTAAGGCCGCCCTAGGCCGGAACTCTACGCGGGACCTGAGGGCGGAACGCCCCGGACGCACGTGAACGATCCCGTTGGGGTGGTGTACAGCCATTTCATCTTGCCGCGTGTTTCGGGGCCATAGATGCCGTCGTCATCGGCGCCAACCGCGCGCTGGACGCGTTCCAGGGCCTCCCGGGTCAGGCGGCCGAAGCTGCCGTCAACGGTGAGGTTCTGGCCGTTGCACTGGTTCAGGTGGAACTGCAACGGGCCGACGGCCTTGTTGACATTGCCCTCCCGCAGGGAGCATTGGTAGCTACCGCTGATGCCCGGGACGATCACGCCCAATCCATGGCCGTTTCGATACGCGTACTCGATGTTGCACGTCGTTGCCGCTGAGGCCGGAGCGGCCGCGAATACTTGGATCCCGGTCCAGGAAAACGCCATGGCGGCTACTGCTGCCACGACATGCCAACGGGGGTTTCTCATATCGTTCCTTGTGTCTGTTTTCGGGGGCTTTCGTCGCGTCGGCGACCAGCGGTATAGATTGTGCTACATGGAGACTCGAATGGAACCGGACCGTCGGGTTTTTACAACTATTTGACCTTGCTCCGAGATCGCCTGCTTCGGTTCGGTTCTCAACCGACAGCGAATTCCCATTTATGGGAATGTGATCGTCGACGAAACCGGGTTCGTCAGGAAGGGCATGAAATCTGCTGGGGTACAACGACAATACTCCGGCACTGCAGGGCGGATCGAGAACTGTATCCACCGAAGTCTGCCGGACAGATCACCGCGCTGACACAATCGGGTGCGTGGACCAGGGTCTTGATCCGAGCCCGGTAGTCGTTGTCGACGGCAGACGTCGCGATCACCGCATCCCAACTACGGGTGCCCAGCCTTTCTCGCGCGCCGTCCGCCCTCGAGAGCGAGATCGGGCAAGTTGTGCTTACCAGCCTCTTGCGCGCCTTGCTTGGTGTGCGGGTGACGATCAGTGCCTGTGGAGGCCGGTCCGGAGATCTCGGTGTGCTCTACGAGGTCATCGAGGGAGGAGCGGAAATGTTCGGCATGCTGGGGCGGGGGAGGCTGCACTGCGGAGCTGGCCCATCGGCGTATCTACGCCTGAGGGGATCGCGCTGGTCAGCGTTCGACTACCCTGCCGTTCGTTGTTCCGAGAACCCTACTGAACCGTCGGCCTCCGACGGATCGGAATATACCCGGCTGTCTGCGGACCAGGCATCGGAACCAGCGGGGTGATGACTGTGAGATCGACCGGTTGGCTATCCTCACGACGTGCCGGATAGCCATCTTCGAACGCGGGCAGATGCAGAATTTTCGCGTCGTCGTGTTCGTCGGATCGGGTTGAACCAGCCGGGGAACGGTTCTCGCGCGGCAAGCCAGGTCAGCGGCACTCCGACGATCGCACCGGAGCGAGGACCCGTGCCGGTGTAGGCGGCGACGATCCCGCCGACGATGGCGCTGGTGGTGTCGATATCTCCGTCTGCCGCGATACATGTGGTGATCGCGGCCGGGTAGTCGTCCAGATGCGTTGCCGCGACCCACATCGTGAACGGCACCGTGTTCTGCGCGGTGACCAGAGATCCGTTGCCGAGTTCATCCGCGGCCTCCTTCGCGGAGGCTCCGAGCAGGGTGCGAGCGCGGCGAATCAGTCGGCTCGTGTCACCGTCGTCGAGGCGCTCGAGCACGGCGGTAATGAATTCCCATGGTGTGGGCCGAGTCCCGAGCAGGCGGGCACGAGCGGCCTGACCGGCGGCGAGTGCCACCGCGACCGCGCCGAGGACGCCTTCTGGATGCATATGCGTTACCTGCGCCGACCGGATTGCTTCGGCGGCAATTCTTTCCGGATCGCCAGCATAGAAGGCACCCAGCGGGGCAACCCGCATGGCGGCACCGTTGCCACAGGAACCCTGATGATCGAACACGGCTCCGGCTGCCTCCCGCCAGTGCACGCCTTCTCGGATTCGACGCAATGTGTCGACCGCTAGGAAGCCGTAGTCGCGGCGCGGGTCGAACCGTTGCGCGAAGGCGGTGGCAAGCCGATCCTGGTCGATCCCACCGTGACTGGAGAGTTCGGCAACCACGGCGCAGGCCATTTCGGTGTCGTCGGTCCACCCCCACCGTCGGGCAGGGAGATCGCCTGCAAGAAGATCCGGAATCGCCCGGCCCATGATGGGGAATTCCGCGCCCAATGCATCCCCCACAGACAGCCCGTCGAGTGAATCGAGCATCAAGTCGGCATGCATCGCGCCAGATTGTAGTCAGACTGAATAGGGAGCGCCAAAGTTACGGCGGGTTGGGCCGGACCTCAACTGTACCGCGTGACGGCGGCGAATGTCGCGCGATCGCCATGGAGGTAGCGTCCGATCAGGCACTACTGGCGAGGGCACGATCCCCCTTCGGTCCCCTCTTCGGGTGACGAGGCATGGGCGTTTGCTTGTGCTGTGGGCTGTGCTGCGACGACGGCTCGACAGACTCCGGCGGATGCGACAGGACACGCGGGGTCCGGCTGGGGGCCGTGCCGGTAAGACAACCCGCGGACTCGGCGTGAGGGGTGGGGTGGGGAAGGTCGCTTTCGCGCGTGGTGCGCGAGGTCGATCAGGATCGTGTCGATCTGTTGTCGCGCTCTCGCCGGTGACCGGCGAAAGTTCCGGGTATCGTTGCAGGACTGGCATTTTCGAGGGGAGATACCGATGACCACGGGGGGCACGCGGTCGCCACGACGACGCGGTCCGGTCGCGGGCCGGGCCCGGTCACTGAGACCACCCACACCGCCACCGGCTTCGCCGTCGCGGGTCGGGCGGATGCTGCACCGGTTTGTCGAGTGGTCGGGCTGGACGAAGCTTGCCGCGATGACCACCACCGTCGCCGCCATCGCCGCGCTGTGGTTCACCAGCCAGTCGTTGCGAGCCACCGACAACCAGTACAACCTATCCCAGCAAGTAGCGGTCACCGACCGCTTCCAGAAGGCGGTCGACCAACTGAGCTCCGACAAGATCGACATTCGCCTCGCGGGTATCTACCTGCTCGAACGGCTCGCGAAAGATTCACCCGCCGATCATTCGACGGTGTTCGCTGTGCTGGCGGCGTTCCTGCGCACCCACACCATCGCATCCGTCTGCGAGAAGCCGACTCGCTCCGCGCCGGTGCCGATCGATGTGCAAGCCGTGCTGACCGTGATCGGCCGCCGCGACGACGGCCGCGACGACAAAACAGAGGACGAATCCGATCGTCGCCGGACGTTCGATCTTCGTCAGACCTGTTTGTCCGGCGTGCAACTCGACGGTGTGGAGCTCACCGGCGCGGACTTCACCGAGGCGAACCTCACCGGCGCGTGGCTCTCCGACGCGAAACTCACCGGCGCCCAGTTCGAGAACGCGAACCTCACCGGCGCGCACCTCACCGGGGCAGAGCTGAACGGGGTAGTACACGAATACGGCGGCCTCCTGGGTCGCGCGTCCTTCAATGGGGCGAAACTCACCGACGCCAACTTCAACGACGCGAGCCTCGCCTTCGCCTACTTCGGTCAGGCGGACCTCACCGACGCAACCCTTGCCCGCGCGAACCTCACCGGCGCCCACTTCCTCGGGGCGAACCTCACCGGGGCAAACCTTGTCGGCGCGGACCTCACCGACGCACATCTGACCGACACGATCACCGGAACAGGATCCCTCAACGCGAACCTCACCGACATCTACTACGACCACTCAACACGCTGGCCGGAGGGATACACCCCACCCAAAAGCCGCCCTAGCATCGAAAGGAGATAAACCCCAGGAATTCCGAGTCAAATCGGCGCACCGGTGCACGACTCAAATCCGCGATACACCCAACGGCTCCCGGTGTTCCGGCGCGAGCCGGGCGTCGGACTCGCTGTGGCGTGCCGACGGAGTGCACCTTTCCGATCCCGGTGATCACCTCGTCGCCGAGGAAACCGTGCGCTGCCTCACCGAGTCGGCGGTCATCGAGCACACGCTCACGCTCGACCCGCATCGCAGCGGCCCGCAAATGACGCGTATCGGCAGTCGCGTACCCGGGATCCATACGATCGAACACTCCAATCGAACCCTGATCCGAAAGGCCGGGTGCAGCGTGGTGAGTGAGTCACGGGCAGATCTGTTCGACGACGAGTTCGGCGAGTTCCAGCGATGGCAAGCCAGTCCATGGGGCCGGCTGCGATACACCACCGCGGCCGCGAACCTGACCGCCCATCTACCAGCTGGCCCGTCGAAGATCCTGGATGCTGGCGGCGGAAACGGACTCGACGCGCTCGAACTCGCTGCCCGAGGCCATCACGTCACGATCACCGATATCTCCGAGCAGTCCCTCGCCGAGGCGCGTGCCGCCGCGGCGCAACGTGGCCTGGAAGACCGTGTCACCACCCGGCACGCGGGCTTGGACACCCTCGGTCACGTGTTCGGTCGTGGCCGCTTCGATGTTCTGTTGTGCCACAACGTGATCCAGTACCTACCTGACCCGGTCGGGGTGATCGCGGCACTGGCGGTGCCGCTGCGGGCGAGCGGAGTGCTGTCGGTGATCGCGCCGAACGCCGACGCCGATCCGCTACTGACCGCGGTGCGGGGCCTGGATCTGGACGGGGCGTTGCGGATGCTGGACGCTCCCACCCGCTACAGCGTCGCCTACCAAGCCGAGACCCGCGCCTGCTATCCCGACCACGTCAAAGCCGACTTGGCCGCCGCTGGATTCGAGGTCATCGCACATTGCGGCATCCGGAACGTCTGCGACTACATCCTGGACGACGAACGCAAGTCCGATCCCAAGTTCTACCGCAAGCTCGAACGCCTCGAATTGGCGCTGGCCCACCGCGCCCCGTACGTCTACACGGCCCGGTTCTTCCACCTCATCGCCAAGCGTTGAGCCCCGCGGTGATGCGGATCCCGGACGAACAACCCGCTGTCAATGTCGGCGGCGCCACGTGCTCCAGCGGTGCCGGGCTGCGACCCGATGCCGGATCGATGACGAGAATCGGGGTCCGGCTCACGTAGTTGCGAGCCATGCTTACCTCCGCGGCAGCGGGTACACCGCTGGGTTCGCGACCGACTTGACGAGCTTCGCAAACATATGCGAACGGCCCCTGCCCACATCGACAGGTAAGGCCGTTCGGCTCGTGCGCGTATCAGCGCGCCTTCTGGGTGATAGTGATCCTCCGGATCAGGCGGGGAACCGTTTAGCAGCGGTTCCGAAAATCTTCGTGGAAAGCGATGAGTCCTCGGACGGTGCTCCGTCGTATCTGTTGAACGCGCTACCAACCCGGCGCGACCGACCAGAAGGACCAGAAATGACCACCGCCAACCCCTCCGCCGACTTCTCCAACGATGTCACCGACCGTCCCGGCGAGGTCCGCAACCGTGCCCTGTGGACCCTGCAGATCCTGCTCGGCCTGTTCTTCATCATCGCCTCCGGCGGGCCGAAGCTCGTTATCCCGAACGCCCTGATGGACAACGCCCCCGAGAACCTGACCATCCCCCTGGGGCTGCTCATCTTCATCGGAGTTGCAGAGGTCGCAGGCGGTATCGGCCTGATGGTGCCACGGCTCAGTGCCCTGGCTGCCGCGGGCCTGTCCGTCCTCACCGTGCTCGCCGCCGGGACGCAGGCTTTCATCGCCGACAAGCCCTCGATGGGGATCTTCCCACTGGTGCTTGCCGCGATCTTCGCCTGGATCGCCTACCAGCGCCGCGCCACCATCACCGATCTGCGCAACTGGCTCTCGCAATGACAAATCCATGAGTACAACCGGCGATCGGTGGCCCACCCACCGATCGCCGGGCGTGCGTTCTCGGATCGATCGCCCGTCGGGTTGGCGGCGATCGATCCTGCGGCCATCTGGCCCACGGCGCCCGACCAGGGCGCCTTTCCAGATGGCCGTCGTCGCGTCCGGACGTAAAACGACTCACGACAAGTTCCTCGCCTCGCTCCCCTTCCACCCGAGGGAAGTGCCCGGATATCGCCGAACAGGTCGACGAGCTCCTCCGCATCGCCTACGACCTGAAGATCGTGCAGAGTACTGCCGCTCCGCCTTCCCGATTCCCGGTGCGATCACGCCACTGGAGCGAATCAACCTGCGAGTGGAGGGGACCCGCTGGAAGGCTGCGCCACAGCGGCCCCCGAAGCGCTACGCACGGTCGTCACGCTCAGCGGCATGGACAGCTCACACATGCGCGAGGTCCTTGCCGGTGACGGCGCCTGGATCAGCTTCACTACACAGACCATCACGTTCTCCTTCAACGCGAAGGAACTCACCCTCAAAAACGTGCTGGATTTTCATCCCCGCGCTACAGCGATCAACGCCGCCGAGGCGATCGCAGCGCTGGACGCCGATCGCGGGGAAGGGTTCCGGCTCGAATTGCGCCCCGATGACGATCCTTGCTTCGGCCTCGCCCTACCCAGCCGAATGGGCGGCCCGGTCCCACCACCTGTCGAGTGGGAAGTGGCGTTGTGGAGCGTGCCCGGCATCACCCAACCCGGAACAATCACGGAATCAAACTATCCCGTGAATCCCGAGTCGGCGTAGCATGTGACAACCGAGATGATGATCAGCGAACAACCCGCTGAGGTTAAGGAACGTGCCGTGCCAGGCACTGGGAATCTCAATGTTGTTATCAAGCCACTCGAGTGACCACCGGTGGTGTTGTGGTCCATGTCCGGTTCTTGCTATTCCGCATGACCCAGGCTTTCCGTTCTCGCCGACACTGACGCGCCTGGTTCCGACCAGCTACTCCGCGATCATCGACGCGGTCACCGTGCGGCAGGAGAAGCCTGGCACGTTCGGCGTGCGGGTGAAGCTCACCCAGACCGGGGACAGCTGCTCGGACTGGAAGGTCGCTGTGCGCTTCAAGAACCTTGATACCGGGTACGCGGACGGGCAGCAGCACCGCGTCGTGAACGGTGTCGTCCAAAACACGGTGGACGGCGTGATCGTCGGTTTCGGCACGGCGCCGGGCGTCGGCCGGGTGGAGGCTCGGATCGTCGCGCTGGACTCGAACGACAGGGAGATGGAGCAGATCTCGGGTACGGCGACGTTCACACTGAGCTGAGCACGGATGCCGTGTCCAGTGATCGCTGGACATGGCACACTCGGCGGTCAGTCACCGTGCAGAATCAGCATGGTGTGCACACCATGGTGGAACTCGTACTCCGTTTCCCGGAGCGACGAAAGTATTCCCCTGTTGCGTAGTAGTTTCCGGAGATGCACGACCAATACATCGTGACGCCGGCCGATATGCGAGCCACACCTCTCGGTCGGTCCCGGGGCCTGGAGGAAGCACGCGGCCGCAAACCCATCCGAGATACCAGCTACGCATGGGCCGTAGTCGAACCAGAAAGCATTCCAACAGCTGCACGAGTTCGGAAGCGAATTGGACGCTGCGCTCGCGCTGCCATGAGTTCGTCGCCGACTGAGACGAGCTCAGGCGCCTCTCTCGGGACCGGAGCACCGCAGTTCTCGCCACCCCGCGTCACCTCTCGCCGGTTCACGACTGTTGTTGGACGATGTGGCGGCGGGTGTACCGCTGATGAAGACCGTTCTCGAGGTGCGGCGACCGGCGGGAGGATTTAGGGCTGGGCCGTGGCCAGTACGAGAGTGAGAGGCGCCAGGGAGTCGAGTGTGATACGACGGGGCGGTGGTGCCTTTGGTGTCGCGGATACACGGCACGGTCAAAAGGGGTACTCCGCGCACAACTGCCCCGCGAAACTGCGCACGGCGTGCTCCCGCATGCGCCGCCCGTATACCGGGTCGCCAGCCATGTCCGTGTAGGTCTCGAACTCGCAGTGGACCAACCCCGCCGCCTCAGCCGCGTAGACGTCGAAGCCCGGGTACATCAGCCCCGCGTACGGCATGTCGTCGACATCGAGGGCCAGCACCGGGTACTCGCCCTCCGAGTCGGGCTCACCCACCGTCAGCACGCGCCGGGAGTCCGACCCGCCCGGCAGCAGGAAGCACTCCGGGAACCGCTCGGCCAGCGGCTCGTACGTCCCGCCCCACGGCTGCCCCAGTTCGTCGTCGACCAGCCGGTCCAGCGGGCGGGGCGCGAAGCCGCCGTCCGGGGTAAACCATCCGTGGCGCTCGAACAGTCCCGCGTCGAACGCCAGCCACTCCCGCAGACTCGGCGACAGCGGCCGCCCCGACCGGAACACCGCCCCCGCCAACGCGTCCTCCGGCATCGGCCGCGGCTCTCCCTCCGCCCACGGGGTGTGGCCGACCCACGCAACGGGCTCGAACATCGACCGGCCGGGGTCCCGCCGCACCGACTCGATGACCTGCCGTGTCAACGCGACCCCGTGCTGTGCCTGTTCTGTCATGCCGCGCAAGCTAACAGCCAACACCGACATCAATCATGACCGCCCCGGTCCGCAGTTCTTGGCGCAGCCCGTAATGCTCGGCATGCTCCGCATCGAAATCGGCGATGCCGTACTGGGCGTTGAACGCCCCAGTCGCTGTCCCGGTCGATCCGCACGAACCGGCCCACACGGTTGGCCCAGCAGATGAGCTCGGTGTGTCCGCTGTTGCGGCGCATCGACACCACCGGGGCCTCCGGCCGCCAGCATACGTTCCAGCTCAGTCGTGTTGATGAATGATTTCAATTCGACGCCACTGACGACGGGCCGTCCGGACAAAATCGTGTCCTTCGTCGATGAGCACACCGGCGAATGCCTGGCCCGGGCGGTCGCACCGCCGACCATGCGGCCTCCACCAGGACCCCGCGTGGCAAGCGGGTTCTGGCACGGGATAGCTCGGGCGTAGCACGTTGTGCCGGCCGATTCGCGTCACAACTGTGTGTTGGCGCGGCTTGGGGGTATGCGCAACAGAGGAACTCGATGAACTTGCTCGGGTGTCATCGTTTCCGGCGGAACACTAGGAGGTTCTCATGCTCGCCATCGCCGCCGCCGTCGCATTCGGACTTGCGCTCATTGTCGATCTGGCGGATGCCACCCTTGGGGAGGATATTACCGACGGCACTCTGGTCACCGTCGGATTATTGTTGACCGCCCTGCACCTCGCGGGATTCGGTACCGGCGCGCGCGTAGGTACCGGCGGGCGCTCCTGGAACTGGCGGCGGCGCGTCCGCCGCTGAGCCGCTACCGGCCGGCTCGACCGGTCGGTCGGTTTCACGTGTGCCGCAGGCTGCCGAGCGACAGACACTTGCCGCTACGGGCGGGCGAGAGGGTGAGGCTCGCCGGGGAGTGCGACCAGCTGGAGCGTCTCTGCGTCGTCCGCCGTGGAGATTCGCAACCCGGCGTCCTGTGGCTTCCCCTCCGCGGAGGTCATAGCGCGAACGGCCTCCATAGCCGCAGGGGTGATCATCAACATGGGTCTGGTCGAAGCAAGTCTGCGGCGCAAGCGATTACGTGTCGATGAACGTGGTCCCGATCTCCTCCATCTGCTTGACGACGTAGGACGGGTCGAGCAGGGACTCAGGAGTGTGGATGCCCGGCGCTACGGGTTCGCCGCGGAGGCCGAGGAGGCGTTCGACGCCGAGGGCGATGCCGAGGGCAGTGATCGGGCGCTGACCTGCTGTGTGGATGAAGGTGCGGGTGGTGGTCAGGGGAGTGCCTGTGGGGGTTACTCCTTGGAGGTCGATGCGGACCTCGACGGAGGCGGGGCCGCCGTTGCGCCTGCCCGCGGATTCGCCGACGGTGAAGGCGAAGCTGACGTTCGGGGCGTCCGTGGCGAGAGCGATGCTGGTCACGTCGAGGATGGCGATGTTCTGGGCGGGCTGGTCGGTGCCGTCGGCGGTGCGCACGATCGTCTCCATGTCGGAGCCGGTGACCCAGGTGAAAACGCCGTCGCGGCGGACGAGGCCGGCGGGGGCGACTTTGGCCCAGCGTTCCAGATCGGCGTGCGCGGCAGGCCCGCCTAAGTCCGTTTCGTCGAGGACGGCCTCGACCCTGATGGTGTCGATCCTGCCGAAGGCGCGTGCCGCGTCCATCGCGGCGAGGGTGATCAGACCCGCGGCCCAGTGGCTGGCCACCAGGATCGGTGAGGCGGTCGCTCGCTGGGCGCCTGCGATAACCTCTGGGGCGATATCGACCAGGCCGCTGGAGATGCTGAGGTACGGGAGCCCGTGGTCCTGTGCGTAGCGCAGTCCGTTCAGGCGACCGTCCCGCAGCATCGCGACCACCGCTGAACAGCGTTGCCCGGCAGGCAGTCCGAGGTCTTTGCGATCCAGGTCGATGGTCACGGCCGTGGCGCTGCCGAGTTCGTCGGCCACCCGCTGCGCGCGCTCGAGATTGCGACCCGCGATGGTCAGCGGCAGTTCAGGGTGCCACCGACGCAGCAGGGCTGCGGTGTCCGAGCCCGCCTGCCCGTACCCGCCCAAGATCAGTACCGATGCCGTCTGCTCCATGATTGTTTCCCCTCTGACGATCAAGCTACATTTTGTAACCTACTTTTTGTAGCTAAACTTGAGCGAGAACGCAAGAGGAGGATGAGGATGACCACGACACCGACCCGCCTGTCGAAGCAGGCCCGCCGAGAACAGTTGCTCGACGCGGCGATCGGGATCGTGCGCTCCACCGGCGCCGATGAACTGAGCCTGCCCACCCTCGCAAAGGCCGCGGGGGTGAGCAGACCCATCGTGTACGACCACTTCGGCACCCGGCCCGGGCTGCTACTCGCGCTCTACCGGCGACTCGATGAGCGACACCGGGCTGTCACGACGCTAGCGTTGCAAGCGGCCGAGCCGACGGCCGCCGGGATTGCCCGCGTCATCAGTACCGCTTATTTCGCCTGTGCCACCGACATGCCGGAGTTCGCTGCGGTTTCCGCCACGCTGAAGGGAGATCCGCAGATGGAGGCCATCCAGCACGAGATGTACGACAGCTACACGAATTTGATGGTCGCCGCGCTGGCCCCACACTCCAACCTCACCGGCGATGCGCTTCGGCTGCACTGCGTAGGCGCGCTCGGTGCGGCCGAAGCGATTGCCGCCGAGCTGAATCGAGAGCGGGTCGGCACGGACGATGCGATCACCGCATTGACAGGGCTGATCATGGGCAGGCTCGGCGCCGGGACCGACTAGCTTGAATTTCAACGTGTGAGATCGTGCCGCCTTGGGCAAGTAGCCGACGGTGAGTTGGCTGTCCCGGCGCGAGGCGGCTGGCCAAGCAGCCGAAGCCGCGCGGTGCCAGGAAGCGCATGCCGCCGAGGCCCGCCATGAGTGCGATCACGGCGCCTACCTGTGCGATCACAGCGTAGCTGCAGCATCACCGCCCCCGCGCGCACGCGCCATGAGCGGGCGCCACTCTTGACGCAACCGTCCGGTTGCAATAGCCTTATCGCAACCTACTGGTTGCCACAAAGGAGAACGCCATGGGATTCCCCGATCAGATCGTCCGCACCGTCGAACTCGCGCACCCGCCCGCAAAGGTCTGGGCAGCGATCACCACCGCTGAGGGGCTTGGTTCCCGGTTCGGCAACACCGCGACGATCGACCTGCGTCCCGGTGGCGCGGCGCAGCTGAAGTGGGAGGGTGAGCACACCGCGAATATGCGGGTAGAGCGGGTGGAGGAGGCGAGCGTCTTCGGGTTCACCTGGCATATTTTCGGGCTGCCCGAGGACGACCCGCGCCGCACCTATGTCGAGTTCACCCTCGAACCCGTCGACGCGGGCACGCGGCTTACCGTCGTGGAGACCGGTTTCGCGCAGCTCCCCGACGACGCGCACCAGGCCGCGTTCGGTGGCAATACCGACGGCTGGCGCAACGAGCTCGCCGAGCTGGTCCAGTACCTCGATGCGGCCTGAGCTGGAAACTACCGCCGATCGGGTCTTCGTCGCCCTGGCCGACCCGAGCAGGCGCTCGGTCCTCGCCGCGCTCGCCGCGGGCGGCCCGGCTACCGCGACCGACCTCGCCGATCGACTGCCCATCACCCGGCAGGCGATCGCCAAACATCGTGCTCTGCTTTCGAATGCGGGCTTGGTGATCGCGGAACCAGGGGAGCGGCGGCGCGTCCGCTACCGCCTCGATTCCGCGCCTATGCAAGTAGCGCAACAGTTCCTCGCCGCGATGGCGCGGGACTGGGACGGCGCACTCGACGCACTACGCAAACATCTGGACAGCTAGGAAGGAAAACCAATGACCACAGCCGATTTCACCGCGACCATCACCGTCGACGCCACCCAGGAGGAAGCCTTCGCCGCGATCAACAATGTCCGCGGCTGGTGGTCAGAAACCATCGAGGGCAGCACCGGAACGGTCGGCGACAGCTACTGTTTCGAGGTGCCCGGCGTGCACCGCTGCACGATGAGCACCACCGAGTCGATCCCCGGTAAGCGCCTGGTCTGGCACGTCACCGACTCGTACCTGTCCTTCGTCGCGGACACCGCCGAATGGGAGGACACCGATGTCGTCTTCGACCTCACCGAGCGTGACGGCCGCACCGAAATCCGGTTCACCCATGTCGGTTTGCACCCGTCCGGCGAGTGCTACGAGGTGTGCTCGAACGCATGGGGCGCTTACATTACGACCAGCCTGCACAATCTGATCACCACCGGCAAAGGCGACCCGTTCCTGCGCGGAACCACCATCGAGATGGAGGCATCCAAGCACGGCAACACCGAACTACTCGGCCTGAGCTCCTGAGCTGGACAGCGGGGAGCGGGCAGCAGCGTCTGGGTGCCGACGTTCCAGCAGCTCGGCCACCTTGATCCGCTACGCGTTCGCCCGCATCACGGGCCCGCGCTCGGACGACAACGTCGCCGCCGCCCGCCACCGAGGCCACCAAACCACAGACACCCAGTGCGCAGCACTGTCTCGTTGACGATGTCGATCATCAGGACCTGCTCCACCGGGTTGCGCACCACTATCCAATGACCCCGAGCCCGTAGATGAGTCACATCAAAGACCTCGGCCAGCCCGACGACGATGCCCTCAGGACCCACGGACGTTATGGAGGGAACTGACCCCACCCATGTCCAACCGTGCAAGCGATCGTCGGCGCCGCGGATGGTTTGCTCCGACTGGCATCGCACACGGTTGATGGGCGAGATCGACGAGTGGGTGTGGTGGGCGGCGCCGGTGCCATTTCCGGCCGCGAAGCTTCATACCCACACGATTGGACAGGTAGTCGATCAACTGGCTCAGCTGACGGTGCAGAC
>NZ_JBFAYO010000039.1:0-57984 GCF_040681325.1 Nocardia sp. NPDC051787 | reverse complement strand
GGCCACCATCCGCATCGCTGCCATCAACCAATGGCTCCGACACGGGTGAGAGCGGGCAACTGCCCACCCTCACCCACTTTCAAAACAGTGGCTAGTTGGGTCTGACCCATGTGCAAGACCGACGACGGCAACCATGGTCCAGCAGCAGCGCTGCCACTCGCGCTCGGCCTCTTGGCCGCCGTGCGACGGCATGTCTCGGACGTGAAAGGCGCTGGGCGGCAGTCACTGCTGTCGCTTGGAGCCGAAAGCGCAGAATTCGTCGGCTGGCTGTACCGCGATCCGGTTGATGGCTACACCGGAGGCCCTGTCCAGGCGCGAGTTGCGTTGCGCAGTGAGTGACTTCAACGCCGTCGAGATCGAGCTGGCCATGCTGGCTACGAAGATCGACCATGCCGTAGCAACTACTCTTCGTGGCCGCCGCCGTGTATCAAGGGTGTGGCACGCGGATGAGTGATGCGTACAACTGCCTGATAACACCTCACGGAAGGACGGCGGCTACCGTCAGATGTGTAGCAGCAGGAAAGCGCTGTGGCCCTGAGCGGTCCGCTCAGGGCCACAGGTCTGTGGTGGGAACCTACTTCTGTTCGTAGGTGCCGATGAGGGTGGCGCGGGCGAGGGTGTGGGAGAAGAGGTTGAAGCCTAGGTAGGCGGGGGTGGCGTTTTCGTCGATGCCGAGGCTTTCGACGTCGACGGCGTGGACGACGATGAAGTAGCGGTGCGGGCCGTGGCCGGGCGGCGGGGCGGCGCCGACGAAGCCGTGGAAGCCGCCGTCGTTGCGCAGGGTGATCGCGCCGGTGGGCAGGGCGCCGCCTTCCTCGCCGCTGCCGGCGCCGCTGGGCAGTGAGGTCACGGTGCCGGGGATGTCGGCGACGGCCCAGTGCCAGAAGCCGGACGCGGTGGGTGCGTCGGGGTCGTAGACGGTGACGGCGAAGCTCCTGGTTTCCGTGGGGAAGCCCGACCAGGACAGCTGCGGGGAGATGTCCTTGCCTCCCGCGCCGAAGACGCCGCTGACCTGATCGTTGTCGAGCGGCTGGCCGTCGGTCACGTCGGTCGAAGTGAGGGTGAACGACGGAACCTGGGGCAGTGCGTCGTAGGGGTTGTAGGTCATGGAACCTCTTTCCGGATCGGTTCAGCTGTGCAGGAGGAAGTGTTCCAGTACGCGGGTGCCGAATTCGAGCGCATCGACCGGTACCCGCTCGTCGACGCCGTGGAACAGGGCGGAGAAGTCCAGTTCCGGCGGCAGCTGCAGCGGTGCGAAACCGAAGCAGCGAATTCCCAAGCGGGCGAACGCTTTCGCGTCCGTGCCGCCGGAGAGCATGTAGGGCACCGTGCGGCCCAGCGGATCATGGGCGAGCACGGCGTTGTTCATCGCGTCGACCAGATCGCCGTCGAAAGTCGTCTCGTAGGAATCGAGTTTGGTGAGCCACTCGCGTTCGACGTCGGGGCCGATCAGCTCGTCCACTTCGAGTTCGAACGCGGCCTGCCGCCCGGGGACCACGCGGCAGTCCACCACCGCCTCCGCGGTCTGCGGGATGACGTTGGCCTTGTACCCGGCCTGCAACATGGTCGGATTCGCGGTGTCGCGCAGCGTCGCGCCGATGATGCGGGAGATGGTGCCCAGCTTTGCCAGCTGGCCTTCGATATCTGGGCTCGACGGGTCGAACTCGAGGCCGGTCTCTTCGGCGACGGCGGCCAGGAACGCGGTCACCGAATCCGAAAGCACGAGGGGGAAGGTGTGTTTGCCCAGTCGCGCCACCGCGTCGGCGAGGATGGTGACCGCGTTGTCCTCGTGCAGGAACGAGCCGTGGCCCGCGCGAGCCTTGGCGCGCAACCGCATCCAGCCGAGACCCTTCTCGGCGGTCTCCACCAGATACAACCTGCGTTCGGTGCCGTCGGGACGCGGAACGGTCAGCGAGAACCCGCCGACCTCCCCCACCGCCTCGGTGACGCCGTCGAACAGGTCGGGCCTGTTGTCCACCAGCCACTGCGAGCCCCATTTACCGCCGTTCTCCTCGTCGGCGAGGAACGCGAAGACCAGATCGCGTGGCGGTACCGTGCCCTCGAGCTTGAACTGGCGGGCCACCGCCAGCGTCATCCCGACCATGTCCTTCATATCGATCGCGCCGCGACCCCACACGTAGCCGTCGCGGACGGCACCGGAGAAGGGGTGCACACTCCAGTCGGCCGCCTGGGCGGGCACCACGTCCAGGTGCCCGTGGATCATCAGCGCGCCACGATTCCGATCCGCGCCTTCCAGCCGCGCGAAGACATTGCCGCGTCCCACGGCGCCGGACTCCACGTACTCGGTGACATATCCCGCTTGGTGCAGTTGGTCGGCCACCCACTGCGCACACTCACGCTCCCCCTTGGTGGTGGCCAGGTCGCCGGTGTTGGAGGTGTCGAAGCGGATCAGCGTGCTGACCAGCTCCACTACTTCCGACACCGCGCGGGTGTTTCGGTTCGGATCGATTCCTTCGCCAGTTGCGGACACGCTCCCTTTCCTACCACCCGGACGGTGGTGCGATCGCGCGGCCGGGGTGTCGCGTCGGGTCGCCGAGCCCGCACAGTGCGTGATCGCGCCCGACAGGGTTGTCATCAGGGTGATCGCAACTCATGCGCTGCCGCGGTCGACTTCCTCGGGGAAAACCACCCGCACGAACGCCCAAAAGCGGAACACCATGCCCAACGCGGTGCCGATCAGCTGCGCGGCGACGAAATCGGCCAGGTTCTGGGTGAATCGGGAGACTTCGGGCACCTCCAGGTGCAGCACATAACGCGAGACCCACAGCGGCGCGGTGTTGATCGCGACGGCCAGGAAACTGACCAGGTAGAACAGCGCGGCCTCGTGATGCCCGCGCCGTCCCCCGCGTGCGTCGAACGACCACTGTTTGTTCAGCACATACGACAGCGTGATCGCCGCGAGCACCGCGAGGACTTTGGCCGTGACCGGACGCGACTCCAGCACAGTGCTCTTCAGAGTCAGGAAAACCGCGGTGTCCAGCGTGAACGCGGCGATGCCCACGGAAGCGAATCGGATCAGTTCTCGACGCCGTGCCTCGCCCCCCAGCGCGGACGTCACCCATGCGAAAACGGGGCGTTCAGAAAACAGCACAGGTAAAGTTTCCGGCACATGTCCCGACCCCACAACAAGATCGGCAGATTCACCGCACCGCATGTTCGGGGACGTTCGGTCGATGGATCACGGGTAGGTGAGAAGGCAGCGTGAAGAAGTCCAAGCGGCGCACCCGTCACCAGCAGCAAGAGCGCGATACACAGGGGCGGGCCGCGGAGCCCATCGCCGTGGTCGGCATGAGCTGCCGCTTCGCCGGGGGTGCGGATTCGCCGGAAGCGTTGTGGCGCTTGCTGATCGAGGAGACCGACGCGATTGCCGACGCGCCGCCGCCGGGCCGGTGGTCCGGCGACTACCGCGATCCCGATCGGGCCGCCGCGGGCAAGGCGGTGTCGGTCGCCGGGGGCTATCTGCCGGATGTCGCGGGATTCGACGCCGAGTTCTTCGGGATCACCCCGCGCGAGGCGGCGGATATGGATCCGCAACAACGCTTGGCGCTGGAATTGGCCTGGGAAGCGTTCGAGGACGCGGGCATCCGGCCCGACCGGGCTCCGGAGACCGGCGTGTACTTCGCCAACAAGTTCAACGACTATCGCGCCGTCAAACTCGCTCGTGGCGCCACCGCCATCACTCCGTTCAGCAGTACCGGTGACGTCGAGGGCGTCATCGCCAACCGGGTCTCCTACTTCCTGGGTTTCGACGGGCCGAGCATGACCGTGAACGCCTCCTGCGCGGGGTCGCTGGTCGCGGTGCATCTGGCCTGCCAGGCGCTGCGGGCGGGTGAGAGCGCGCTGGCGGTCGCCGGTGGCGTGCAGCTGAACCTGATTCCAGAGACCGCTATCGGGCTCTCGGCGCTGGGCGTGCTGTCCCCGCGGGGCCGGTCCCGCACCTTCGACGCCTCCGCCGACGGCTACGTGCGCGGCGAGGGTGGTGCGGTGGTCGTGCTCAAACCGCTGGCGCAGGCGCTGCGCGACGGCGACCGCGTCTACTGCACGCTGCTGGGCAGTGCCACCAACAACAACGGCAACCACCGCTCCATGCCCGCGAGCAGCGCAGACGGACAGCGACAGCTCCTGCGGCGTGCGTGCGCGCGGGCGGGTGTCGACCCGATGACGATCGACTACGTCGAGGCGCACGGCACGGGCACCGCGGTCGGTGACCGCGCGGAACTGTCCGCGCTGGCCGAGGTTTATGGGGCCGGCCGCGCCCCCGATGCTCCGTTGACGGTCGGCTCGATCAAAACCAATATCGGGCACACCGAGGCGGCCGCGGGGATGGCGGGGCTGGTGAAGGTCGCACTCGCCCTGTCGCACGGCCGCATTCCGCGCAGTCTCCATTTCGACCGTGCACCAGGCGATTTCGACTTGCCGGCGGCTGGAGTGCGGGTTGCTGACACGGCATTGCCCTGGCCGCGGCACGACGGTCCGCCGCGCGCCGCTGTGAGCGCGTTCGGTTTCGGCGGCTCCAACGCCCATGTGATCGTCGAAGCCGCGCCGCAAGCCGCGCCGGTGATCGCTTCCGAGGTCCCGGAACGGTTGGTGGTGCTGTCCGCGCGCACCGAGGCCGCGTTGCGGGTGCACGCCCGCCGTCTGCGTGACCATCTCGTGGGCGGACCCGGCATCCTGCTCGGCGACCTCGCCCATACGCTCGCCGCGAGAACACCGTTCCGTCACCGGCTGTCGGTGGTAGCCGAGAACGTGGACCAAGTCGTCGAGTTCCTCGGCAGCTACCTCGACGGAGCTGATGATGCGGACAGTTCCGACGACAGGGAGAACGAGGTGCTGAGTCGAGTGCTGTCCGCGGCTCTATGTCCCGGCGCTGTGGGCCGGCGTGAGCTATTGGCGGCGGCGGGCATGCTGTTCCGGCGTGGCATCGAGCCCGACTGGACTGCCGTCAATCCACCGGGGCGTCCGATCTCACTGCCCACCTACCCATTTCAGCGGCATCGGCATTGGGCGACCCCGGAAGCTCGCGTTGAAGAAGTCGAAGCCGGTGACTTCGCCGGTAATCCGACTACTCCGAGGCGCGCGGTGAGCGAGCAGCGCACCGAGTCCGACATCGCGCAGAACGAGCCGTCAGCGAGTGCTTCCGTCGTGGTCGAAGCCGCTTTTCTCGATGGTGATTCGACATCGGTCGAGCGGCTTACCGAGTCCGGCGGACTACCGGATACCGTCGTGCCGGACGTCGCTGCGCTTGCCGTTGTGGTCACCAAGGAGCTGGCCGAAGTCGTGGGTATTGCAGCTGATCGCATCGACGCGCGCCAGAACTTCGATCAGCTCGGAATCGGCTCGGTGCATGCCGTGGAGTTCAGCGGTCGCCTCAGCGCTCGGCTCGGCATCGACGTCCCGGCCGCCATCATCTGGGGGTGCCCCACTGTCGAACTGCTGACCGCCGAACTGGGCGCCCGCCTCGCGCCCGCTATACCCACGGCGGAATCCGTACCCCGGCCCGCTGCCCGGGCTGCGGTTGCGCAGCCGATTCCGGACGAGGAAGCCCTGTCCACCGCCGAACTGCTGGCATTGAGCCGAGAACTTCTGGGCTGAATCATATTTCGGCGTAGAGCAGGGCCACGTTGCGTGTGGGCTGCGCGTCATCGGGTTCCGGTCGCAATCGCCGAAAATTTACACGAAATCGTGCCACAGCACGGCGGAGTGCCCCGGTGAATCCCGGTCGTTCACTTGGCGGGGGTGAAGAAATGCTGTTCGGCGTCCCGCAAGCTCGACAGGTACAGGGTGGTCACGTCTCCGCGCAGCGCGCGCAGCAGCAGGTTCGTTGCCGTCCCGGGGTGGATTTCCCACTGCCCGTAGCGCGCCGGTTCCACCGCGATCTGCCACTTGGAGGAGTCGGTGTCGTCGCGGGCGACCCAGTAGAAGTAGAAACCCAAACCCGAGCGACCCCAGAGGATGGGACGGACGCCGGGTTCATTGAAGATCAAAGGTTTGCTCTGGTCTTCGGGATCGTTCTGTTCCTCGTCTTCCCAGATGACCTCCAGGTCGCGCATCCGTTTGTGGTGGCAGCGAATCTGATCGTAGTTCGCGTTGACGGCGAACGGCCGGAGAAGGAGCGTGTCGTAGCCGATTCTGCCCGTACCGGTAGCGTTGATCAGCGCCCGGAAGTCGTCGGGGATCGTCGCTCCCAGGGCCTGGCTGGCCGCTTCCCAGTCGATCGGCGCGCCACGGCATGGTTCGAATCCAAGGATGTCGCGGATATCGTCGAGCTCGCTCAATCGTCTGCCGTTCTGTGGTGGGTCAGCGCGAACCGGTCCCGTCGGCTGGGGAGGTCAAGTGACGGGGGCTTGGTCGAGGCCATGCTCCCGTACAGGCTTCGGTCCCGCAACAGTCGGCGGAATTCTTGATACTCCCTTGAGACCCGGGAGTGCGCGGTAAGCACCACTGCATACAAGTCAGCCCCGCACGTCGGAGGCGGCGTGACATCCCCCATTTGATCATTTCGACCCGCGCTCAATGCGGCATGAGCGGATGCTCGCTGGGATGTGCCTATTCCGCGAAGTTGGCAATCATGTCGAGCTCGGCTACGAGGTAGCTGTACAAGTCCGGATAGATCGAGTCCGGTGGCAGCGGCACGGCCGCGCCGGTGGCGAGTTCATCCGATTTCCCGACGAACAGAAAGACAGTACCGCTGTAGCCGTTGTCGCTGGTCACCAACGGCTGATAGGCCGTGGCGTCGTTGGGCGCACCGATCTCCTCGCCCCATTCATCGTCCTCGAACCAGATCTGCGCGTGCACCAGGCCCGATTCCCAGCGAGGCCCCACACCGATGTCAGCGGTACCGAGCAAGGAGAAGAACAGATAGAAGTAGTCCCACCCGTCGGCTACTGACAGCAGTTCTCGATACTGCGGATCCAAGGGGCGACCGAGTCGTTGCTCGGCCGCGATCAGTTGCGCTTCTGTTGCACCGAGGTTGGGAGGAGTATCGTCCTCGAGGTCGCCCGTTTCCAGCAATCGCCGCTTCTGCGCGATGAACCGCTCGATCAGATCATGCCAGGCGTCCAGGCCCATCGGTGTACTCATTCCGCTCCCTTGACATGGTCTCGCTCGCCACAGGTTGGTCACCGGGCAACCAGTTGCGTACTCATCGGCAGTACCGGGCGTCAGCTGAGTTCGGCGTCACCCGCCCCACCATCTACCGCCGCCTCGGCAAGACCGGCACAGGTGCAGAGACTGGCCGACATGCAGGTGACCGGCGAGCCGGTTCCGGCCTGGCCGTCCCGGACTCGGTCCCGGTCAGGCCGTTACGGGTTCGGTGACGCGGCGGACCGGTCGGATGCGGATGCCGAACTCCGGTCGCAGGTTGACCGAAGCCAGCGGCACCACCGGATGGGTGCCGTCGAGCTCGAGGCGGAAACGCTGCACCGTCATAGCCAGGATCAGCACCATCTCCGTCATCGACATGTCCTTGCCGAGGCAGATGCGTGGACCACCGGAGAACGGGAAGAACGCGTACTTGTGCCGCTCGGCCACTTCTCGGTCGGTGAAACGCTCCGGGCGGAACTGCTCCGGGTCGTCCCACAGCCGCTTGTCGCGGTGAATGTAGTACATGCACAAGGTGACTCGCGCACCGGCCGGGACGTGGTAGCCGCTGATCTCGTCGTCGGCGATCGGTGTGCGTTCCACGATCCAGGCGGGCGGATACAGGCGCATGGTTTCCTCGATGACCATGCGGCAGTAGCTCAGCTGCCCCAGATCGGCGAAGGTCGGGGTCCGGTCACCGATCGCGGCGCGCACCTCCTCGGCCAGCCGCTCCTGGGCCTCCGGGTGCGCGGCCAGCAGGTAACACGCCCACGACAGCGCGTTCGCCGGGGACTCGTGGCCCGCTACGAGCAGGGTCTTGATCTCGTTGAGCAGATCCTCCTCGCGCATGCCCTGGCCGCCCTCGTCGCGGGCACGCACCAGCGCGGTGAGCACGTCGCTGGTGTCGGCGCCGCGGCGGCGCTCCTCGATCAGATGCCGTACCACGTCGTCGAGTTCGCCGACCTTGCGCGCGACCCGCCGCGCCTCGGGGGTCGGGAAGGACTGCGGCAGTTTCACCGGCGCGTTCACCCGCTTCATGATCAACGCGAACGCCGCCCGCATCGCGTCGGTCACCTGGGTGGTGCCGGTGGACAGGTCGATGCTGAACAGGATCCGGCCGGTGACCGCGAGCAGCAGCTTGACGTAGTCGTCATAGATGTCGCGGAATTCACCGGCGGCCGCGTCCCAGCTGTCGAGCATCGCCGCGGCGCTGTCGGTGATGTCGTCGGCGAAACCCTTGACGTGCGAATGGGAGAACGCCGGTGAGATGAGTTTGCGCTGCTTGCGCCAGTACTCCAGGTTGTTGGTGGTCAGCTGCCCTTCGCCGAGCAGGATGCTGAACTCGTCGTAGATCGGACTCTTGCGGTAGTTGGTGTAGTTGTCCTTGAGCACGTACTCGGCCATCGCCGGGTCCGCCACGAGGTAGACCAGCATCGGGCCCGCTTTGACCCGCACGACGTCGCCGTAGCCGTCCAGCAGCTCGCCCACCGTGGCGAGCGGGTCCTTCGCTAATTTCGGCAGCATGCGTCCGGTTTCCACCAGCCCTGGCCCGGGTGCTTTCATGATCCGACCTTTCACTTCAACAGCTCGGCGTGCTTGCGCAGCTGGTTCACGTAGTCCTGTTTCTCTACCACCAGCGGGTACTGGTCGGCATGGTAGAGCCGCAGCCCGGCATACAGGTCGGGTTGGCGGCCCTGCGTGGCGCGGTCGAAGCGCGCGACCCGCTGCGGATCGGCTGCCTTCGCATGCAGATACGCGGCGACCAAGTCGGCTTGCTTCTCGTAGACGTCCCAGTGCGAGCCGATCGGCCGCACCATCCCGACCACGAACAGGTCGCGGGTGTGCGGCGGAAAGATGTTGAGGTACAGGCTCGGTCGCAGACTGCCCTCGGCCCAGTTGAGGTGGGCGCGGTCGACGACGGGATAGTGCGGCACGAACCCGGTCGCCAGCAGCACCAGATCGACCTTCTCCTCGGTGCCGTCGGCGAAGGTGACCCGGTCGTCATCGATCGCGGTGACATCGGGTTTGGGGGTGATGTCGCCGTGGGTGTAGTAGTGGTGCAGCTGATCGCCCAGCATCGGGATGACGATGCCCTCGTCGAAGTCGGGCACCGGAAGCCCGAACGAGCGGGAACGGCCGCGCAGATACCCGAACAACCGCTCGAAGGCCCGCTTGCGCAGCGGCCGCCACATCCGGCCCTGCAACATGCTGTCGGTCGGGCGGCCGAGCATGTATTTGGGCATACAGTAGAACCCGCGTCTGCTGCTGTGCAGCGTCAGCGCCGCGTTCACCGCGCAGTCGGCCAGGATGTCGGCGGCCGACTGGCCGGCGCCGACCACCAGCACGCGTTTGCCGAGCACCTGTTCGGGATGCCGGTATTCGCTGGAATGCAGCACGGGCACGGTGCTGATACCGGGGATGTCGATGCTGCGCGGGGTGCGGTCGTGCCCGGTGGCGATGACCACTCCCGCGTAGGAGCGCTCGGATCCGTCGGCCAGCGTCACCGTCCATCCGTCGGCCGCGGGCTCGATCCGCTGCACCGCGGTGTTCAACCGGATGCGCGGCCACAGATCGAACGCGTCGGCGAAGGAGTGCAGATAGCGCAGCACGAGCTCGTGCCCGGGGTAGTCGGGGTAGTCCGGGGGCATCGGGAAACCCGGAAATGCCTGCACCCCTTTGGAAGCGATGACATGCGTATTGTGGCTGACCGGCGAGTCCGCCCGCCGCGCGTCCCAGATCCCGCCGATGCCGTCGGCGGCCTCGAGGATCTCGAAATCCAGGCCGCGCGCGGCGAATCCGCGTGCGGTCGCCAATCCGGCCGCGCCCGCGCCGATGATGCAGTAGGTCCTCATGCCGCACCGACCCGTTCGGCCTGGGGCTCGTCGGTGCGCGGCGCCGGGTCCGGTTCGGTTCCCGCGCTCGCGCGCCAGGCCACCACGAAGCAGGCGACGTAGATGACCGTCTGTCCGACCAGCGTGAAGTAGACGTTCTCGTTGTAGACGGCCACGACCAGCCAGGCCACGGTGAGCAGTGCAACCGTGCGTGCGCCGCCGCGCATCAGCCCGGCGTACACCGCGAGCATCCACACCGCGCCGACGGCGATGTACACCCACGGACCGAACGGGGCGCGGAACGACCCCAGCGTCAGCACCGCCAGCCAGATGGCCAGCTGTTCGGCGCGCAACCGCGGACCCTGCGCGCCCGCGGCCACCCGGCGGTGGATGCGGACCGCGGTGACCGCCACCAGGATCAGCAGCAGCAGGGTGTAGACGTTGGTGATCAGGCGGGCGGGGCCGGTCGGGTCGCCGATGTCCCAGCCGATGATCTCCGCCTTGTACGGCAGCCCGAACGGCGAGTAGTTGACCAGCTGGTTGGCCCGCTCCACCAGCACGAACTGGTGGAACTCACCGCTGGCCAGCCGCTGCCAGGTGCCGTCGGACAGGAAGATCCGCCATGGCTCCCAGCCGAAGATCGCCAGTGTCGCGGCCGAATACAAGCCGCAGAACGCCGCGGTCCACACCGCGGGCCGCCAGCGTCGCTGCACGAGCAGATAGACCAGCAGGATCGCCGGAGACACCTTGGCGACGATCGCCAACGCCAGCGCCGCACCACCGAAGATATTGCGCCGCAACTGGAACAACACCATGGCCCCCACCGCGCCTACGTAGAGCACAAGCACGTGGATGTTGCCGATTTGCAGGGTCGCCAGCGTCGGCAGGCTGATCCACACCACCGGCGTCAGCGCGGCCAGCACCGCGCCCTGCCTGCCGCCGATCCAGCGGGCGATGGCGAACATGGCCACCAGCACGATCGCGACGTACAGCGAGTACCACAGCGCCCGCAGCGTGGCGAAATCGTGGCTGAACAGCAGCAGCAACCGCGGCAGCAGCAGGAATGGCGGCGGGTACAGGTAGGCGTCGCGATCCTGCGGGGCCACACTGGGCAACACCGAATCCGCCTGCGGCGATTCGTACCGGTGCCGGTCGTACAGGCTGCCGGGTTCGTGCTCGGCCATCATCGCCCCGCTGATGTAGCCGGACAGATGGGTCTTCTTGACCAGGAAGTCGTCGTCGGCCGACAGGGAGGCGTCGACGTTGTCCGCGTCGAGGATGAATTGCGTCAGCCGGGCCAGCACCGCGACGACGAGCAGGATGGCCACGCTCCACAGCACACGCACCACGATCGGCTTGCTCCGCACCACCTCCCGCCACTCGGCTGGGACGGTCGGCGCGAACAGCACGAAAAGGACTGCCGCGCAAAGAATTCCGAGTAACGCGGTGACCGGCCCGGGTAGTCCGGTGAGCGCGAGCACGATCATCACGACGGGGATGAGGATGCCGACTACGAACACCGCGTACATCGCGGCGTAGTAGTCGAGCGAACCCCGGAAGCGGGTCCATGTCCTGGATATCATCTGCAACCTACGGCTTTCGGTTCCCGCGCCGCCCCGGCTCGGGGCGGCGCGGCTGGTCTCATCTGGTCGCTGCCCCGGCGGCCAGCAGCGGAATCACCTGCGCCGCCACGTCCCGCGCCGGGGGCACGGCGCGCAGGTCGGCGCCGATCTGCGCGGCGGCGGCCCGGAAGCGGGGTTCGCTCAGCAGCGTGCTGATCGAGGCGGCGAGTGCTTCGACGTCGCCCTGGGCGGCCGGGGACTCGGCGGCCAGGCCCGCGCCCACACGCACCAGGCCGCGGGCGTAGTCGAACTGGTCGAACATTTGCGGCAGCACCAGTTGCGGCAGGCCGAACCAGCCCGCGGTGAGGCCGGTGGTCGAGCCGCCGTGGTGCACCAGCAGATCGCAGCCGGGCAGGAACAGGTTCAGCGGCACCTCTTCGACGACCCGCACGTGGTCGGGCAACTCGCCGACCGCGGCGCGGTCGTGTGCCGACAGCGCCACGATCACCTCGGCGTCGGCCACCTCGCCCAGCGCGGCCAGCACCGACTCCAGCGGTCGCGGACCGGTCAGGCTCAGCGTGCTGCCGCCCATGCAGACCGCGATCCGCTTGCGGCCGTGCTCGTTGCGATGCCACTGCGGCAGCGCGCCGGTGCCGTTGAACGGGACGTAACCCACCGGGATGCTGGGCAGCGCGTCCGGTGCCTGCAACCGTGGCGGGCAGATGTCGAGTACGGCGACCGGGTCGGCCAGCCGGGTACCCGCCTCTTCGGCCAGCGCGGCGGTGCGTTCGGTGAACGGGCCGCCGGTGGGATCGATGCCCCAGCGGTGCACCAGCACCGGGAGATCCAGTTCCGCGCCAAGGGCGCGGCCGATGGTGGCCAGCGGGTCGGTGAGGATCACGTCCGCGCCCCAGTCCCTGGCCACCGCGGCGAACGTCTCGAGGTACTGGCCGGCGTGGTTGTGCCAGTTCTGCGCGGCGATCTGCCACAGGCCCTGCCCGCCGGGCTGGTCACGGTCGGCGAACAGCGGAAGGGGGAACATGCCCGGGTTCACTGTGGTGCGCAGCTCGTCCATCGGCACGTTCAGCGCGGTCAGCTCGACGGCGTTCAATCCCGAGCGCAGCGCCGTCGCCGTCACGTCGTTGCGCGAGGCGACCAGCACTTCGTGACCGGCCAGCCGCAGCGCCCAGCAGAACGGCACCATCGCCAGCAGATGCCCCGACGAGGGCACCGGCACGACCAGAAACTTCATCCGATTCACTCCTTCGGCTTCATCCACTCCATCGGATTGGTGTGCCGAGGCACCCATGATGGAGCCGATTGTTCGGCGTTGCGGCGCTTTTCGATGACGACGATGTTGTGGTAGAAGTGCAGCGCCCCGATCCAGTCGTCGAACTCGCCCGCCGCGCGGCCGGAGTCCTTTTCGAATTCCTGGTGGTGCAGGGCGTCGACGAGGGTTTTCAGGTAGCCGACCGTGGTCGCCGGGTCATTGGTGCCGGTGCTGCTGCCACCCCAGCCCGACCAGTAGGAGGTCTGGGTGTCCTCCACCACGTACAGCCCGCCGGGCCGCAGATGTGCGAACAGCGCCTGGAAGGAGGCGATCACGTCGCCGCTGATGTGGCTGCCGTCGTCGATGATGATGTCGAACGGGCCGAGTGAGCGGCCGAGTTCGTCGAGGAACGCCGCATCGCCCTGGTCGCCCTGCAGTGGTTGCAGCCGGGGCTCGGCGATGCCGGACTTGTCGAAGTAGTCCAGCCCGTACACCAGGCCGCGGCGGAAGTACTGCTTCCACATGCGCAGCGATGCGCCGCCGACATCGGGCGCGGTGTATCCTCCGATGCCCAGTTCCAGCACCCGCACCCGGCTGTCGCGCAGCGGGGCGAAGTGCCGCTCGTAGTGCTGGGTGTACCAGTGCCCGCCCCACTTGTCCGAACCGAACTGCAGCGACAGCGCGTTGAGGTCGTAGTGGGTGGGGCGGCAGGCGGTGACGATCCGGTCGGCGGCGACGGCGGCGGCGTCGCGGGCCAGCCGCCACGGGTCGTCGGGGGCGAAGCTGCCCGGCCCCGGCTCGTCCTTGATCGCGATGGCGCGGGTGCCGATGGTGGCGTCGGGCGGGCCGTAGACCGCGCGCAGCAGCTCCACCAGATCCTGGCGCACCACCAGCCACGGATCTTCCACGGTGCCGGGACCGATCGCGGGGTCGTCGGCGCCGAGGGTGACCAAATAGTCCAGTTGCTTGCCCTCATATGTCAGCTCGAACACCGCGGTGACCGGCTGCCCGGGGCGGGTGCCGTGACCCGCGCGCCAGGCGATCTCCTCGAGCACCGCCTCGGCGACCGTCTCGATGCCGATCTCGCCGATGCGCGCGGCGGTCTCCTCGTAGACGCCGTCGGCGATCGCGATCAGGTGGGCGGCGAGGACATTCTCGTCGTTCAGGTTCACATCATCCATCCGTTCCGCCGGTGCGCACCGGCCTCGATTCCTCCACCAGGTGCACGCCCTCGGCGACGAGCATGGCCCGGACCATGCCGCGGAAATCCACCGATGGACGCCACCCGGTCCGCTGGCGCAGCTTCGCCGCGTCACCCACCAGCGGTTGCCTGCTGCGGGTGAGCACCGAGGTGCGTTCGCGGACACGGTCTTTCCAGTCCAGTCCGGCCATGCCGAACGCGGCCGCGCAGAACTGCGCGACCGTGTTGTGTTCGCCGGTGGCGACGACGAACTCGTCCGGCTCGTCGAGGGCCAGAATCCGGGTCATGGCCTCGACGTAGTCCGGCGCGTACCCCCAGTCGGCGCCGGCGTCCAGCCGCCCGACCTCGAGCACATCGGTGTCGCCTCGCTGGACCCGCGCGACCGCACGCACGATCTTGCGCGTGACGAACTTCTCCGCGCGCAAGGGCGATTCGTGGTTGAACATGATTCCCGCGGCCGCGAACACGCCGCGGGCACGGTAGGCGCGGCAGGCCAGCAGGCCCGCCGCTTTGGTCACCCCGTAGATCGAATCCGGTCGCAGTCCGCTGTTCTCGTCGCACACCCTCGCGCGGTCGGGCCCGAAGACGTGCGAGGAGGCCGCGTAGAACAGGCGGGTGCCGGTGCGGTGGCGCTCGATCGCTTCCGCGAAGTGCTGCACCGGCAACGTGTTCACCCGATGCGAGGCGCGCGCCAGCTCGCGGGGGTCGCCGTGGTCGTCCTGCGAGGAGTGTTGCACCGCCGCCAGCAGATACACCTGCCGGGGGCGTTCGGTCGCGATCATGTGATCGACGGCCGCCGCGTCGGTGACGTCGACGGGGCCGCCGCGGCCGATCCGCAGCACCTGCTCGCCGCGCGCGGTGAGCAGGTCCGACAACAGTGTGCCGTCCTGCCCCGCCGCGCCCGTGACGACGACGGTCATCTCACACCACGTCCAGTTCGGGCAGCGGGAAAACCAGCCGTCCTCCCGCCGCGCGGAACGCGCTTTCCCGCTCGAGCATCATGGTGCGGAAGTGCCAGGGCAGCACGAAGAACTGGTCGGGAGCCAGCTCGCGGGCCTGCGCCTCGGACACGATCGGGATTGCGCTGCCGGGGGTGAACTTGCCGAACTTGTCGTCGTTGACCTCCGCGATGCAGGCCAGGTCCTCCGGCCCGATGCCGCAGTGCTGCAACACCACGTTGCCCTTGGTGGAGGCGCCGTAGCCGAGGGTGCGCAGGCCGGCCTTGCGGGAGCGGTCGAAGAAGTCGCGGACCTGCTCGCGATGCTCCTCGACCCGTTTTGCGAAGTCGGCGTAGGGCTGCGGGGTGTGCAGCCCGAGCGCGGCTTCCTCCTGACGCATCCGATCCAGCGCGGCGACGTCGGCGGCGGAAGGGACGCCGCGCTTGCCCAGCGTGAGGGCGAAACTGCCGCCGTTGACGCTGTTGCGCTCCACTTCGAGCACCACGAATCCGCACCGTCGCGCCATCCACTCGATCTGGTCGAGGGTGTAGTACTCGAGGTGCTCGTGACAGATGGTGTCGTAGGAGGTGGTGGCCAGCATCGCGGGCAGATAACTCTGTTCCAGTACCCAGATGCCGTCGTCGGTGAGGCCGTCGTACACCGCGCGCATGAATTCCAGCGGGCTCGGCACGTCGTAGAACATGGCGATCGAGGTGATCACCTTGGCTCGCCGCCCGTCCAGCACCGATTCGACCAGCTCGCGGGTGAAGTATCCGGTCACCAGCCGCACATGCGGCGGATAGAACCGGCGGAACTTCTCCCCCAGCGGGTCGATCCCCACGATGGTCGCCGACCCCTCGGGGTAGGACCGCAGCAGCGTCGCGTCGTTGCTGCCGATATCGATCACGAGGTCCTGCGGCGTCAACCCCACGCGCTCCCGGATCCTGGCCACCCGGTGGGCCAGGTGATCGATCATCGATCGGTTGAGCCCGGAGCGATATCCATAACCCGGGGAATACATCTCGTCGAAATCGGCGGTATGGCGCAGCTGCACCAGCCCGCATTCCTCGGAGCCGGTAGGCACACAGCGCACCAGTTCCAAGGGGTAGCGCGGCACTGCGGTCGGGTCGGTGGCCGGGAACACCCCGGTCAACGCCATCGTGCCGAGATCGACGATCGTCTCGAGCCGGGTATTCCCGCACACCCGGCAGCAATCCACCGCCACTGCTTGTGTCACGCGTTCTCCATATCGTGGGCGACCATCAGCTCGACAAGTTCGGTGAAGCTCGTGCGGGGCTCCCACCCGAGCTTCTTCTTCGCCTTGGTCGGGTCACCGGTGAGGTGATGCACCTCGGCGGGCCGGAAGTAGGTCGGATCGACCTCCACCAGCACCCTGGAGGTACGCCGATCGATCCCCTTCTCGTCGAGACCTGTACCCTCCCATACCAATTCGGCTCCGGTGGCGGAGAACGCCGTTTCGCACAGCTCACGCACGCTGTGTGTCTCGCCGGTGGCGATCACGTAGTCGTCGGGTTCTGGCTGCTGCAGCATCAGCCACATCGCCTCGACATACTCCTTGGCGTACCCCCAGTCACGGCGGGCGTCCAGGTTGCCGATGAAGAGCTTGTCCTGTTTGCCCTGCGCGATGCGCACCGCGCCGCGGGTCACCTTGCGGGTGACGAAAACTTCGCCGCGCCTGGGTGATTCGTGATTGAACAGGGTGCCGTTGACCGTGTACATCCCGTAGGCCTCGCGGTGGTTCACCGTGATCCAGTACGCGTACAGCTTCGCCACGGCATACGGCGAGCGCGGATGGAACGGTGTGTCCTCACTCAGCGCGACGTCGTGCAAGCCGCCGTACAGCTCCGAGGACGAGGCCTGGTAGAACTTGGTCGCGATGCCGGTCTTGCGGATCGCGTCCAGGATGCGCAGCGTGCCGATCGCGTTGGTCTCGGCGGTGAACTCCGGGATCTGGAACGAGATGTGCACGTGCGATTGCGCACCCAGGTTGTAGATCTCCGCCGGGCGCACGTCCTCCAGAATGCGGTTGAGGCTGCTGGAGTCCATGAGATCCCCGTAGTGCAGGAATAACCGGCGCTGTGAATGCGTATCGGAATACAGGTGATCGATGCGGTCGGTATTGAAATTCGACGCACGCCGGATAATTCCGTGCACCTCATATCCCTGCTGCAGCAGGAATTCCGTCAGATAAGACCCGTCCTGGCCGGTGATGCCGGTTATCAAAGCTTTTCTCATCAAACCTCCAACCCTGAGACTAACGGGTCTCGAAAATGGCGGCAACACCTATCTTTCGGTCGCCGCCGGTACTAAAATTCGATCGCATGAGCGCGGCCTCCGAAAAAACTCTGGTCATGATTCCGACATACAATGAGCGTCGCAACGTCGGGCCGTTGCTCGCTCAGATCTTGGAACAGGGCACTGATTTCGATGTCCTGTTCGTCGACGACAACTCCCCCGACGGCACCGGTGACCTGCTCGATGAGCTGGTACGACAGCACGCGCCCCGAATGCACGTGCTGCACAGGGCCGGTCGTCAAGGCGTCGGCTCCGCCCATCAGGCCGGTATCCGCTGGGCTTATGCGCAGGGGTATCAGAACATCATCACGATGGATTCCGACTTCGCGCATCCGCCGTCGTATCTTCCGGCATTGCGTGCCGCCGCCGACGGTTTCGACATCGTCGTCGGCTCGCGATATCTGAAAGAGGACAGCCTGGCCGACTGGACTCCTTTTCGCAAGATCCTCACCCGGGTCGGGCATTTTCTCACCGTGACCCTGCTGCGGATGCCCTACGATGCCACCGGTGCGTTCCGATACTACCGTCTGGACAGGGTTCCGGTAGATGCTTTCGATAAGGTTCGATCGACCGGGTACTCGTTCTTCTTCGAAAGCCTCTACATCCTCAACGCCAACGGTTTCCGGATCGAGCAGGTGCCCATTCACGTGCTCAACCGCACCGCCGGCGCGTCGAAGATGCGCACCCGCGACGTGGCGACCAGCGTGCGTTTCCTGCTGGTGCTGTGCGCGGAGAAGTACTTCCGGCCCAGCCGTCATCGCATCAGCTCGCTCGCGCACCGGTGACCCTCCCGGCCAGCCAGTCGATCACCGCCGCCGCCTCCGGCCAATCGGAGCCGGTGGCGGTGACCGGGAACTGGTCGTCGACATAGTCTTTGGCGAACTCCGAGCGCGAGCCCACCGCATCGCGCACCTCGGCCAGTGTCACGGTGGTGCGCGCACCCACCTCACGCAGGCCGGTGTCGCCGAGACGTTCGGCGATCCAGCCCGCGCACCAGTCCACCGGCGCGAAGCTCTGCCGCGAGCGGCCACTGGCGAACACCGGGCGGTCGGCGGCCATGTCGGCGAGCACGCCCTTGCGGTAGTCGCCGCCGTACATCGGTCCCAGCCGGACGACGAAAGTGTCGGCACCGGAACACAATTGCTCGGCCTCCGCGCGATGACGCCCGTACACCGTGTCCAGTTGGGTGCGCGCGGAAATGCTGCTGATCTGCACGAACCGGTCCCAGCACCAGCGTTCGCGCAGCAGGCGTGTCTTGTCCACCGTCTCCGCGTGGTCGACGTCCGGATTGTGCTCGGCCCAGAACCGTTTCGACGGGCAGGCGGCGTTGATCAGCACGTCGTAGCGGCCGGCGGTGCGGTGGTGTTCGTGGTCGGCGCGCACCACCGGGACCACCTCCCACCGGGTCCGCTTGCCGAGCGCCTCGGTCAGCGCGGCGCCGACATAGCCCGCGGCGCCGACCACGGCCACGCGCATGCTCATGCTGTGCCCTCCAGGGGATGCCTCCGGGCGTGACCGCTCATGCCTGGTTGCCTTCCAAGGTGTGCGGCAGCGGCGCTACCTGGACGATCGGCGGGTCGCACTCGTCCCACGGCTTGGTCAGCATCGCGATGAAGGTCAGCGGCGTGATGGAGTACACCGTGTGCATCACCCCGATCGGGGTGCGCGTGCAGATGCCCTTGGACACGTGGATGAACTCCTCCGGGCAGTCCGGATCCTCGTGGTCGTCCTTGGTCACCAGCACGCCGTTGCCCTCGACGAACAGCAGGTACTCGACGAAGTGCGGGTGGTAGTGCAAGCCGCGCACCTTGCCCGGGTGCATGTAGATCAGGTTGAACTCCAGCAGGGGCTCCGGGGGTACCCAGGTGAATATGCCGCCGCGCCCATCGCGGACGGTGTCGAGATTGCACGACGGAGTGAGAACTTCGACCTTCATTACTGCATCCCTTCATCAAGCGGGTACTACGTCGGGGCGAACAGCGGTGAGCTTGTCCGCGAGAGAGCCGAGCAACGCCTCGCGGTGCTCGACGAGGAAGAAATGGCCACCGGGCAGCAGCTCGGTGGAGCGCAGTCCCGGCAGGACGTCGCGCCAGGCCTCGAGCTGGGTGGTCGCCACCTGGCGGTCCTCGCGACCGCCGAACAGGTGAGCCGGGCACGACGGCGCGGCGGCGGGCGCGAATCGGTAGTCGTCGAAGACCTCGAAGTCGCTGCGCAGCGCGGGCAGGAACAACGCCATCACCTCGGGGGTGTCACGCACCTCCGGCGGAATGCCGCCGTAATGGCCGACCGCGGCGATGAATTCGTGATCCGGCAGGCCCGACAGACGTCCAGGCCGGGGCAGGTGGGGCGCCGCCACGCCGCCGAGAAACAGCGCCCGCGGTTCGACCCCGGCGGGAAGCCCGCGCGCTACCTCGTAGGCGGTCAACGCGCCGAGACTGTGGCCGAAGAAGGCGAACGGCAGATCGGTCAGCGGAAGGACCTGCGCCAGCGAGGCGTCGACCAGATCGGTGAAGCGGCGGATCGGCGTCTGCGCCAGATGCCGTTGCCGGGCGGGCAGCTCGATAGTGCACAGCTCGACCCAGTCGGGCAGCTGGCGCCGCCACGGAGTGTAGGCGGCGGCCTTGCCGCCCGCGAACGGCCAGCAGAACAACCGCAGGCTCGGCGTGCCCGCGGTCCGGCGGTGGATGGTCAGCACACCCGTCTCGCCTGCGGGCGGCGTCGCTCGCGCTGGTTCGGCCGCGGCTCGCGCTCGTTCTGTGCCCGTCTGCGTGGCGGTTGCCGAAAGAATAGTCACCGCAGCACTTTTCGCATGTTCGCTCTGGGTGCTTGCCTGGATTGGTAGGGCGCGCAGATCGCCCACCGTGGCGATACGGGTCACCGGCGCGCCCAGCGTCGCGAAGAACTTCGACAGCGGCGCCGACGGACCGATCTCGTACCGGTGCGTGCCGGAGCGCAGCAGTGCGCGCATGTTGTCGGTCCAGCGCACCGGCGCGGAGATCTGACGGACCAGATGCTCGGCGAGCGTCTCGGGCAGGTGGAACTCTCCGGTGTAGTTGGAGGTCACCGCCACCGCGCGGTCGGCGCGCGTGCGGGGCGCGCAGGCGGCGAGATGCTCGGCGAACTCGGCCTCGATCCC
Organism: Nocardia sp. NPDC051787; assembly: GCF_040681325.1. Classification (NCBI taxonomy): domain Bacteria; kingdom Bacillati; phylum Actinomycetota; class Actinomycetes; order Mycobacteriales; family Nocardiaceae; genus Nocardia; species Nocardia sp. NPDC051787. The sequence continues at coordinate 37,629 of NZ_JBFAYO010000039.1, read as the reverse complement.
CCGCATCCACCGGGAATGGAACGGCGCGCTCACCCGCAGCGGGACGAATCGCAACTCCGGAAGACGTTCGGCGAGGACCGCGCGGGCGGCGGCCACGGCGTCGCCCGCGCCACTGATGACGAGCTGATCGGTCGAATTGTCGTTGGCCACTTCCGCGCCCGCCGCGGCCACCAGTTCGGCCACCTCGGAGTCGGCGATGCCCGGCATGATCAGCGCGGCCATCGCGCCCTCGCTCTCGCGTACCGCGCGCTGCATGAGCGCCCCGCGGGTACGCACCAGCCGCACCCCGTCGGCGAGCTCGAAGACGCCCGCCGCGACGAGCGCGGCGTACTCCCCGAGACTGTGCCCGCCGAAGGCGACCGGTCGCACACCGTATTCGGCCACCAGCACCCGGTAGGCGGCGATCTCCATGGTCAGCACGCACGGCTGGGTGTACTCCGTGCGGTGCAGCCGCGGATCCCGCTCGGCGCAGATCCGCAGCAGATCCTCACCGACCGCGGCACTTGCTTCGGCGAAGGTGTCTCGCGCGAGCGGGAACTCGGCGTAGAAGTCCGCGCCCATCCCGGTCCGCTGGGCACCCTGCCCCGGGAACACGATGGTGCACGCGGCATGGGCGGTCACGCCCGGAGGCGGTAGCGGAGCGTGACCATGGAGGGTCCCGTCCATGCCGGAAGAAGGATCAGCGCTCATCGCAGCACCTCCGCGCTCGAGTCGGCGGTGCGTGGCGCGGGGAGGTAACCGATCTCGGCGCAGTGCTCCAGGTAGACCCGCACCAGGTCCTCCGTCGGCGGGCAGTCGATGCCGGCCGCGCCCAGGACCCGCCGGGTGTAGGCGCAGTCGGCGTACGAGCTCTCCTCGTAGTGGATGGTGCCGAACAGCTCGATGCCGTACTTGAACATCTCCAGGGTCTGGCTGTCGTAGACCTCGTCGGTGCCGAGCCGGTAGATCTGCCGGTCGGTGGCCCTGCGGTGGAATTCCTCCAGCGGCACCAGACTCACCTCGTATCCGGCGCGTTGCACGTAGCGGACCACGTCGTAGTAGCGGCGGATGTCCGGGTTGGTCAGGTGGTAGGTCTCCCGGTAGGTGGGCCTGCGCACGGCGATGTGCACGATCGCGGCGCTGACGTAGTCGACCGGGCTGATGTCCCAGTGCACCGGCGTCAGCATCGTCTCGCCGGTCTCGATCATCGTCTTGAGGATGTCGTAGTACGCGCCTTTGACGCTGACCTCGGAGAACGGGTACCGGCCGGTGCGGCTGTCGCCCATGATGTTGCCCGGCCGCACGATGTCCCAGAGCAGTCCGCGCTCGCTCGCCGCCCGGATCAGCTTCTCGGACTCGTACTTGGTCTGCTGATAGGGCAGATGGTCGTAGCCCTGACCCAGCTCCAGATCGCGCTCGGTGAACGGCGGGTTGTTGAAGTTGAGCCGATCGCCCAGCACGCTGAAGCTCGACACGTACACCAGGTACTTGCCGCGCGAGCGCAGCGCGAATTCCACCGCGCGCCGGGTGCCTTCGACATTGATCGGGGCGAGCGCGTCGTAGAAGGTGACCAGCGTGGTGCGGCCTGCGGCGTGGATGGTCAGGTCGACCTCGTCGGCGAGGCGGCCCCAGGTCGCCTCGTCCAGACCCAGACGTTCGCTGGAGACGTCGCCGAGCACCGTCGTCACCCGCTCCGCGAACGCCTGGTCGAGGGTGCCGTCCGGATCGTAGGTGCCGAGGAAGTGCTTGATCCTGCGTTCGGCCGCGTCCACCGTCTTGCCGCGCACCAGGCAGGTCACCCGCACGTCGGTATCGGAGAGCAGATCGTGCAGCATTTTGCCGCCCAGCACGCCGGTCACGCCGGTGATGAAGACCGAGCGCACCGGAATCGGGGCGTCCATGGTCACGGGCGGGATGTGCTGCTGTGTTCCGGCGGCGGCCGCGGTTTCGGTAGCGCGCGGGGCGTCGGCCTGCGCACCTGCGGTGATGATGCCCTCGGCGACAAGGTATTCCGCCAGCGACGCGATAGTCGGATACAGCTCGGTCGATTCCGCCGGAATCTTGACGTCGTAGTGCTTCATCAGCCGGTTGAGCATCCGGACGGTGGCCACGGAGTCGAATCCGAAGTCGGCGAACTCCGCGTCGAGGTCCAGTTCTGCGGGGTCGGTCTTGGTGAGATCGGCGAAGATGTCGCGGATCTGTTCGCTGAGCTGATCGCGCAGTGCGGTGTCGGAACCGTCGCTCGCTGGTTCGGCGGTGACCGGACGCGGCGCGGTGATCCCGGCCGGTTCGACGACCCCAACCGGTTCGGTGTGCCCATTCGACGCGGTGACCGCAGCCGGGTCCGTGATCCTGGCCGGTTCAGTGTCTCGAGCCGGTTCAGTGATCGTGCTCGGTGTGGTGGCCATATCCGCTTCGACCGGTTCCGGGGCGGTCGGATCGGCATGCAGCATGTCTTGGGTCGCAGTGCCGTTCGTGGAGTGACCGTTGCGTCGCCCGGCATCGGACGGGTCGGTCTCGTGCGCGACCACCGTCTTCGCGACCAGCTGCGGGGCCGCCGGATGGCTGCGCCGGCGGTAGTCCTCGGGCACGATCCAGTACCTGCGCCGCGCGAACGGGTAGCCGGGCAGGCTCACGATCCGACCGAACGGCCGCTCGTAGCCCTGTTCCCAGTCCACGGTCCATCCGCCCGCCCACAGCTCGGCGACACGAGGCAGATTCCCCGAGCGCAACAGCGCGCGGACTTCCGCGCGCTCGGCGTCCGATTCGCCGGGCAGTTCATCGAGCTCGCGGTGGGTGCGGGCGACGCCGCGGAAGATCAGCATGCCTTCGGCCGGCGCGGGCGTGCCCGACGTCGCCGCGCTGTAGAGCAACTCCACGAGTTCGGCCGTGGAAGCGGCCACCACCGCGAGCCGATGTTGGAATGCGGTGCGGCCGACGGCCAGCGTCCACGCCACGTCCGGCAGCGGCACGGGATGCTCGCGCAGCCGCCGGGCCATGCGGGTGGCCAGCTCCGACAGCCGGTCGGCGGCGCGGGCCGACAGCACGATGATTCTGGGCTGCCCGTCCTCGGAAGTCGATGCGATCGGCTCGGCGTCGGCGAGGATGACGTGGGCGTTCGAGCCACCCGCGCCGAATGAGCTGATTGCGGTGATGCGGGGCTGCCCATCGTCGGGGCGCGGCCAAGCCGTGGGCTGGTCGATGATCCGGAACGGTGTGGCCGCGAAGTCGATCCCCGGGTTCGGCGGATCGCTGTGCAAGTTCGGCGCCATGGTGTCGTGCCGCAGTTGCAGCAGCGCTTTCACCACGCCCGCGGCCCCCGCGGCGGCCTCCAGATGTCCGACACTGGATTTCGCCGAACCGATGCCGCAGTAACCGCGTTCGGTCGTGGAGCGGCGATAGGCCTTGGTCAGCGCCGCGATCTCGATGGGATCGCCCAGCGCGGTGCCGGTGCCGTGCGCCTCTACGTAGCCGATGTCGCCCGGTTCGACGCGCGCGGCGGTGAGCGCCCGGCCGATCAGATCGGCTTGGGCCGCGGGATTGGGCACCGTGAAACCGTTGGTGCGTCCGCCGTGATTGATCGCGCTACCCCGGATGACGCCGTAGACGCGGTCGCCGTCAGCGCGCGCATGCCGCAATGGTTTGAGCACCAGGGTGACCACGCCCTCACCCGGCACATAGCCGTCGCCGCCCGCGCCGAACGACCGGCAGCGTCCGTCGGTGGAAGCCCAGCGTCCATAGCCGAGCAGCAGGTACTTCCCGGGATGGATCGACACGTTGACCCCACCCGCCAGCGCATATGCCGCCTCGCCGCGGCGCAGGCTCGCACACGCCAGGTGCAGCGCGGTCAGCGATGCCGAGCACGCCGTATCCACCGCCAGGCTGGGACCGCTGAAACCGAAGTGATACGAAACCCGGTTCGCCACCGCGAAATACCCGGAAATCGGCACGCCGACGAAGGCCTGGTACTCGGCATAGCCCACCCCGGCGAACACTCCGGCATCGAGCAGACCACGGGACGCGGCGCTGGCACGCACGCGATCCGGCGTGTAACCCGCGTCTTCCAGTGCCGCCCAGGATGTTTCGAGGAACAAGCGCTGCTGCGGGTCCATCTCCTCGGCGTCCTTGGGCGTGATGCCGAAGAAACGGGCGTCGAATTTGTCCACGTCGTCGAGGAACCCGCCCCAGCGCGCGTAGGTGGTCCCCGGCTCGTCGGGATCGTCGGAGAGGTATTCGCTGTGATCCCATCGCTGCGGCGGAACCTCGACGATGCAGTCGCGTCCGGCGACCAGGTTTGCCCAGAACTCCTCGATGTCGCCCGCCATCGGGAATCGCCCCGCCATGCCGATGACAGCGATGTCGTCGTCGGAATCGTCAGCGGTGGGCCGCTGGGCGGACGCGGTCGCCGGAGCGGGCGCCGGGTCGAGTCCTGCGCGCTCGGCTGCCACCGAACGGTCCGGGCCCGGCTCTCCGTGGGACAGGGGGGTATCCGCCGGGCCGTCGGCCACCACACGCGTCAGGTGCGGTGCGTTGTGGGACGCACCCCTGCCTGCGGGTTCGGCGGCCATCATGTGCGCGGGGACCGGTGCGCTGTGCAACGCCGCGGCTGCCGGATCGGCGGGCACTGTATTGCCCGGGTTCGGTGCGTCGTGGGCCATGTCCTGGTGTGCTGAGCCCGCCATGACGTGGATTGGAGCCGGTGCGCTGTCGAACGTCGCCGCCGACTCGGGGCCGGAGGTCAGCGCGGCCAGTCGTGGCGCGTGCTCGTCAGCGAGATAGCCCGCGAGGTCTCGCACTGTCTGGTACTCGAAGAACAGGGTGCTCGGCAGCGGCCCGAAGTCGGCTACCAGCCGGTCGTTCATTTTGCTGATCAGCACGGAGTCGATGCCGTAGTCCTGCAACGGGATACGGGTCCGGATCCGCTCCGGGGCCAGTCGGCAGTACTCGGCGAGCAGATCCTTCAGATAGGTCTCCGCGTTGCGCCACAACGGCACGGTGGATGCGGCCTCTGTGTGTGACGTCGCAGGCACGTGCGGTGCGGACGCGGCGTCTGGTGGCGTGCCGATATCGTCAGGTGTAGCGATGACCCGAGCTGCGAGTGTCGCTCGGTTCGGGACACGATCGGCAACGGCTCCATCCTGGCGTGCTATGGAGCCAGGCGCCGATACAGCCCCTGGCGCGGGGGCAGTCGGCGCGTCGGCGGTGTTGGACACCGCGACTCCCTCGGCTGCCGCCACTGTTCGGGGCGCTGCCGCTACCTGCGCCGTTGAGGACGCTTGCGGGAGGCCGGTGGCCGGTGTGGACGAAGGCGCACTGCTCTCGTCCGGCACCCAGCACCGTTCACGGTCGAACTCATAGCCGGGCAGGTGGATACGCCGCGCCGCCGGGTCGCCCCAGCCCGCGTATTCGACGTGCGCGCCCTCCACCCACTGCCGTGCCGCCGCCACCGGATCATCCAGCACCGGCGCGCCGCTGTGATCCGTCACGCTGTCGGTGACGCCGGTGAAAACGCCTGCGGGGCGGTCGCCTTCGGCGAACGCGGCAAGCCGGGCGGCGATGGCGTCCACGGAGTCCGCGACGATCGCGAGCCGGTGCTCGAATCCGCTGCGCCCGTGCGCGAGCGTCCGCGCGATGTCTGCGGGCACCAGGTCCGGATTCGCGGCCAGATGCCTGCGCAGTGTCCGCGCCATCCGGGTCAGGCTCGTCGCGCTGCGTGCGGAGAGCACGATCAGCTGTGGACCGCCCGGCACGTGCGGCCGGATTGCGCCGGCGATCGGCGCGGCATCGACCACCAGGTGCGCATTGGTGCCGCTGAAACCGAAGGAACTGATCGCGGCGCGGCGCGGCCCGCTCCACTCACGCAGTGCGGTGTTGACGAAGAACGGTGACTCGTCCAGGCCGAGCAGCGGGTTCACCGAGGCGACGTGCAGCGAGGGCGGCAGCTGTCCGGCGCGCATGGCCAGCAACACCTTGAACAAGCTCGCCATCCCGGCCGCGTGCGAGGCGTGCCCGATGTTCGATTTCACCGAGCCCACCGGGATGGCGGCGACCGCGTCGGTGTAGTGGCGGAAGGCCGCGGTGAGCGCTTCGATCTCGATCGGGTCGCCCAATCGTGTTCCGGTGCCGTGGGTTTCGACATAACCAATGGTGGATGGGTCGATTCCGCCCGCGCGATAGACCGCGAGTTCCAGTTCGGTCTGCGAGCGCATGCTCGGTGCGGTGATGCCGTTGGTGCGGCCGTCGTGGTTCACTCCGATGCCGCGGATCACGCCGTGAATCGGGTCGCCGTCGCGTTCGGCGGCAGCCAGCGGCTTGAGCACCACCACCCCGGCGCCCTCGGCGATGACGAAACCGTCGGCGTCGGCGTCGAAGCTCGCGCATCGGCCGTGCGCCGACAGCATGCCCATCGAGGAGGCCAGCAGGTGGTATTCGGGTGTCACGAAGACCGCGACACCACCGGCGAGCGCGAGCTCGGATTCGCCCGAGGCGAGGCTGCGGCAGGCTTGGTGCAGCGCGACCAGCGCCGAGGAACACGCGGTGTCCAGCCCCAGGCACGGACCGGTGAGATCCAGATGGTAGGCCACCCGGGCGGGCAGGATAGCCGGGCTGTTGCCGGTGAACATGTGATGCGAGCCGACCGTGTCGCGGTTGCGCAGCAGGGTCGCGTAGTCCGACCCGGGCGACCCGGCGAACACGCCGCATCGCTTGCGCCGCAACGACTTCGGGTCGATAGCGGCGTCCTCCAGCGCGAGCTGGCTGTGTTCGAGGAATAATCGCTGCTGCGGGTCCATGTAGTCGGCCTCGGCCGGCACCAGGTCGAAGAACGCCGGATCGAACTCCTCGACGCCGTCGAGGAACCCGCCCCACTTGGAGTAGGTCTTGCCCGGCGCCGCCGGTCCCGGCTGGAAGTAGTCGGCGACCGGCCAGCGAGAAGCCGGTACTTCGGTCACGGAGTCGTGTCCGGCGGCGAGGTTGCGCCAGAACTCGGCGAGATTCGCTGCGCCCGGGAACTCGCCGGACATGCCGATGATGGCAATGTCCATGGATGTTGACCTTTCGCTCGGCCCCTCGGTCGGCGCGCCGACGGTCTGGGCGCTGGATGCCGATGGGCGGGACGCCGAAGACATTCGGCTGGGGGCACTGTCGGTCGGTTGAGTCGTCGGTGTGCTGGTCGCCGTCGCGCCGATTTCGGCCATATGCCTACTGAGCAGCCGCACGGAGGGATGGTCGAACACCACTGTCGGGCGCAGCGCCAGGCCGTATCGGGTGTTGACGCGGTCGATGATCTTCACCGCGAGGATCGAGTCGACGCCGTGCTCCGACAGCGGCAACTCCGCGCGCACCCCGGAGCGCGCGACGCCGAGTCCGTCGGCGACGAGGCCGATGAGCTCGACTTCCAGCGCCGAGACAGCAGCAGACGATGCAGTTGCGGTCGCCGCCGTCGGCGCGGGTTCCGAGACAAGGCGTTCCACTCCCGGCACCGAGTTGGCGGCGAACTGCGTGGATGCGCTGACCGCGGAGGCCTGCGCCGGTTCCGGGACCACGCCGATGCGCTGGGCTCCCGGCGCCGAGTTGTCGACGGTCTGCGTCGATGCGCCGGTCACAGCGGCTTGCGCCGGTTCCGGGACGACATCGGGTTCGCGGCGGCCATCGGCGGGCGCGGCGGCGCTGACGGCGGCCAGCAGCCGGAAGCTCGGTTCCGGGTCCTCGGACAGGCCCGGACCCCACGCTCGGACTCCGGAGAATCCCGCGGTGCTCAGGGCGGCGCGCCACTGCTGTTCGGACAGCAACGGGGAGTGCGGGATCCGCGCCGCGGGATCGCGGTAGGCGTGCCAGCCCTCCAGCAGGCCGAAGGTCAGTGCGAGCACCTCCAGATCGGTGGTCGCCTCGGTGAACGCCAGCACGCCGCCTGGTGCCAGCAGCCGTCGCGCGTTCCGCAGTGCCGCGTCGATCGACCGCGTGGCATGCAGGACGTTGGCGCACACCACGAGGTCGGCGTCGCCCACGGAGAACCCTTGCGCGACCGGATCGGTCTCGATGTCCAGCACGGCGAAACGCAGGTTCGGATGCGTGCCGAAGGTGCGTCGTCCGTGCGCGACGAAACTGTGCGAGACGTCGGTGTAGTGGTACTCGTATGCCATCCCGCGGTCGGCCAGTGCCGCGAGCACCGCGTGCGTGGAACCGCCGGTGCCCGCGCCGATCTCGACAATCCGCAAGCGGCGCGCGGTGCCGCGCTGCTGCGCGAGGGCCGACACCAGCTCGGCGAGCAGGCCGTTGGTGAAATCGTAGGCGGCGTTGCCCCGATAGATCGCGCCGACCAGCTCCAAGGCGCCACCAGGGAACAGCACCTCCGTGGCGGACAGCTCCCCGCGCAGCACGCGGGGATACGCGGCCAGGCAGGCGTCCAGCAGCGTCACATATGCCTCGGATTCCGGGAAGCGCGCGAGCAGGTCGGCGCGCATGCCGCTGGTACCGGGCGGCGGGCCGGGCACCACGATGGTGCCCTGCTGCGACCGGACGAGCCCGTGCCGCAGCAGGATGTCCAGACAGCTGGTGCGCAATCGCGCGAATTCGGGTCGCACGCCCAGCGCCGCGTCCAGCGACTCGGCGGTCCACTCCCCTGGCGTGAGACCCATCCCGGCGAGCGTGGCGAACAGCAGCATCGCCGCGTAGCGGCCGAGCTCGGGCTTGCCGGGCTCCACGATGCCCGCGGGCCGGGCCGCCGCCTCGAACTGTGCCGCCGCGGCGTCGAACCCGGAGCGCGGCGGCGTGATGATCCAGTAGCCGGTGCGGTCGAAGGGATAGCCGGGCAATGGGATTCGTCGTTCGGGGCCGCCGCGGTCACGCCAGTCGATGTCGGCGCCCGCGACCCACTGACGGGCCAGGTCCTGATCGCTTGCCGGTGGGCCGAACAGCGGACGGGTCTGCGCGTCCACTGTGCCGGTCACCACCGGACCCCGCTGATCGGTGCGGAACTGGTCGAGCGCGTCGGCCACCGCGACCGGCGACGACGCGACCACCGCCATCCGGTGCCTGAGGGCGGGCCTGCCCACCTGCAAAGTGCGCACCGCGTCGGCGAAATCGGCGGGGTCCAGGGCACGGAAGTGCCGCGCCATGCTCTCGCCGTAGCGGTGCAGCTGGGCCGCTGTGCGCGCCGACAGCACGAAGACCTCCGGCCCACCCGGCACCCTGGATCGTGCTCGGTCATCGACGAATTCGGCGAGCACCACATGGGCATTGGCGCCGCCCGCACCGAACGCGCTGACACCGGCATGCCGCGGTACGGTGCCGCCGTCGACCGTGCGCCGCGGCCAGTCCTGCAGTTCGCGCGGTAGATGGAACGGCACAGAGTTGAACGCGATGGCCGGGTTGACCTGTGCCGCATGCAGTGTCGGCGCGATCATCCCGTGCCGCATCTGCAGTAGCACTCGGGTCAGCCCCGCGACCCCGGCGGCCGCTTCTAGGTGGCCGATGTTCGATTTGGTCGAGCCGAGCGCGCGGGAGCGACCGGTTCCATCGGATCGGCCGAATGCGGCGGCCAGACCGGCGATTTCGATCGGATCGCCGAGCGGTGTCCCGGTGCCGTGCGCCTCCAGGTAGTCGATCACCGCCGGATCGACACCCGCCGCACGCAGCGCCTCGGTGATCACCTCGGCCTGCGCGCCGGGGTGCGGCACGCTGTATCCGGACGTCTGGCCGCCGTGATTGACGGCGCTGCCCAGGATCAGTCCGTGGATGGTGTCGCCGTCCGCGCGAGCGGCGGACAGCGGCTTCAAATACAGCGCGCCGACGCCTTCACCCGGGACGTAGCCGTCGGCGCTCGCGGCGAACGGCCTGCAGCGGCCGCTGCCGGACATCATGCCAAGGCTGCTCAGCAGGAGGAACTTGTCCTCGTGCAGCAGCAGATTCACGCCGCCGACGATCGCGGCGTCGCATTCGCCATCCAGCATGCTGCGCCGCGCCAGGTGCAGGGCGGTCAGCGATGCCGAGCAGGCGGTGTCCACGGTGAGACTCGGTCCGCGCAGGCCGAGGGTGTAGGAGGTGCGGTTGGCGATCGATGACGGAATCGAGGCCACCGCGACCGGATCGCCGTCACGGGTGGCCGCCACCCCCAGCAGTCGGTAGTCGCTCCAGGTGGCGCCGACGAATACACCGACGCGCCGATTCCGTACGGTGGGATCGGTGTGGTGGTAGCCCGCATGCTCCAGTGCGGCATACGCCTGTTGCAGAAACAACCGCTCCTGCGGATCCAGCAGTGGCGCCTGCACGGGGGGAATGCGGAAGAACTGGGGATCGAAACCGCCTACGTCGTGCAGGAAGGCGCCGGTCATCGGCGGCGCGCCAGGGGCGTCTCGTGCGGCGGTGAGCCACCAGCGTTCCGCGGGGACAGGGCCGACCGCGTCGTGGCCGTCGCGCAGATTGCGCCAGAACTCGTCGATGTCGTCGGCGTCCGGGTAGCGTCCGCTGACACCGACGATCGCGATCGGCTCCTCGACGCCGACCGGCCTGGCCGGGGCAGGTTGCTCGCCGGCGGTTACCGACTCGCCGGCGGTTACCGACTCGGCGGTGCTTGCCCGCGAGGCGGCCGGACGCAACCGGGCACGCAGGACTTCTGGGTCGCCCCAGACCGCGGCGAGTTGGGCACGGTCCAGCGCGGCGCACGACAGCAGCAGGTCGAGCCCGGTCGTGGTAGGTAGCAGTCCGATCCCGGCCCGCCGCAGCCCGGCGATCTGTTCGGCGGGCGGATGCATGCCGCCCTCGGCCCACAGCGGCCAGTTGACGCTGACCGTCCTGGTACCGGCATGGTCACGCTGTTCGGCGAAGACGTCGAGATAGCGGTTGGCCGCCGCGTAGTCCGCCTGCCCCGGATTCCCGAGAACTGCGGAGACCGAGGAGAACAACACCGTCAGCCGGGCCTCCGGCAGCACGCGGGTCAGATGCCGCACGCCGTGCACCTTCGGCGCGAGGACCGCATCCGCTTCGTCGCGGCCGGTGCCGGACACCAGCCCGTCGCGCAGCTGTCCTGCGCCGTGGTAGAGCACGTCGACCGGACCGAATGTGGCGTGGGCGATCGCGGCGACACGCTCGGCGTCCTCGCCGATCGACACGTCGGCTCGCACATGCACCGCTTCGGCGCCGAGGTCGTTGAGTTCGGCGAGCAGACCAGCGCCTGCCGCGTCGAGCGGGCGACGCGACACGAGCACCAGACGCGCGCCGTAGTCGGTAGCGAGACGGCGCGCCAGATGCCGGGCGATGCCGCCGAACCCGCCGGTCACCACGACGACCGATCCCGTCCGCAGCACCGCATCGCCGGCAGTGCCCGCGGAGTCCGTCCGCAGGCTGGGCAGCCGGATCTCGCGTCGTCCGCCGCGATAGCGGATCTCGGTGGCCGGGTCGCGTTCCTCCACACCCAGTTCGGCGGCCACGATGTCATCGATCGCCGCCGTCGGCTCGCACTGCACGGCGCGCAGGATCGGCTGGGGCTGCTCCAGACGCAGCGTGCGCGCGAAACCAGCCAGAAGCGCGCAGCTCAGCTCACCCGCGGGTGTCGCGTGCGTGACAGCGAGCACCAGCCGCACCGGCGGTTCGGACACCCCGGCTGTCGCACGCACGAGATCGCGCACAGGCAAGTACACCCGCTCGATCAATTCCCGCGGGTCACCGTCGCCGATCGACTCGGGCCACAGATAGACCGCGGTGTCGAAGCGCAGCCCCCGGGCCGTCAGCTGCTCGACCAGCAGTCCCATATGCCGTGGGTCTGCCGGATCGACAACGAAATCGCTTGCACCGGAAATGAACTCGCTACCTGGTCGCACCCGGACCACGGCGGCTGCCCCGGCGTGGCGGTAGGGGTGGTCGGGCGTGTCGAAGACGAGCAGGCTGGTCGGTTCGCGGCGAGAATGCGCGGTGGTGTCGGGTTCCCAGTCGAACCCGAAGGTGACCAGCTCGTCCCCGGGCGCGGTCGTGTACTCCGGCGCTGCGGCGGATGCCGCAGGGCCGCCTGTTCCCGACGATGTGAATGGCCTGTGTGGTTCCGCAACCGGCGTGATTGCTCGGGACGCCGAACGGAATTCGGCTGGTCCGGTTATCGGGGCGGCTGCCTGTGGTACGGGACCGGTGCCGGTTGGTCCTGTGGCCGGGACGGCCGCCTGCGGCGCGAAACCGAGCTCGGTCGACACTGTCGTCGGAACGGCCGCTTGCGGAGCCGAACCGAGTCCCATTGATGCCGTGAATGATTCAGCTGCGCCCGTACCTGGACCGGATGGGAGCGCTGGCGTTGCCGGGACTGCCGTGGCCGCGGAGGACCGATACTTCGCGCCGACCGTGTCGGCGAGGTGACCGGCGAGCGCGTCGATGGTCTGGTACTCGAACAGCAGTGTCGGATACAGCGGCTCGCCGACCCGCCCTTCCAGTTCGGCGGTCAGGCGCAGCAGGCGCCCGGAATCCAAGCCGAGTTCATAGAAACCCACGTCGGTGGCGACACCGGAAGCATCGACACCCAGTTCAGCCGCGACCAGAGCAGCCAGGTCGGCGGTGATCAATGCGCGTGGGTCGTCCACCGACGCGGCCAGTGCCCCCGGACCATACTGCGCGGCGGGTGCCGAGCTGGTAGCCGCCGGATCGTGTTGCGCGGCCATTGGGCTGGCAGGAGCGGAACCGGGTGATACCGGCTGTTGTGGCACCGTCACCTCCGTCGGTGTCAGCAGCCGGTGGATGTCCGCGCTGCCGCGCACACGCTTGGAGGTCAGCCGATAGCGCACCACCGGCGACCCATCGGGGGCGTAGAGGGCCACGTTGGCTTCGAGCAGGTCTCCGCCGTGCCCGCCGCCGCGAACCGACGCGCGCACGAAGACCGCCTCCGGCGTTGCACGCCAGGCGTGCACGTCGCCGAAGTAGATCGGGATGAACGCGCTGTCGTTGTCGGCACCCAACCGTTGCGGATCGACGAACGGCACGATCGTCGAGGCATCCAGGAACGTGGGATGCAGCAGAAAGCCGGGCAGGTGCGCCGCCGCCTCGGGGCCCAGCCCCATCGCCGCGGTGACAACGTCGCCGGTGCGCGTGAAATGCCCGGTCGCGCGCATGAAATCGCGATGCTCGATGCCACGGCTGCCGCTCTGCGCGTACAACTCGGCCATGGCGCGCGCCCGCGCCGACTCCACCGCGGTATCCGACGCCAGCGACTCCACCGGCGAATCCGACCGCACGAGAACACATTCCGCGACCGGATCGACCGGCCCGTACGGCGCGCCCGCTCGGTCGAGTCGCTGCACGTCGATGGCGATCCGCCCGGTCGGGCGATCCACCCGGAACGCGATGCGCACCGCGCCGTCGTCGGCGAGGGCAACCGGACGCTGGAACAGCGCCTCCCGGATGGTCAGGTCGGCGGGTCGATAACCGGCCGCCATCGCCGCGCGCAGGATCATGTCGAGATACACCACGCCGGGCAGGATCCGCACACCGTGCACGCGATGGTCGCGCACCACCGGGTCGTCGGCGTGCAGGGTGGTGGCGAAGCTGTCCAGGTCGATTCCCCTCATCGCAGCGGCTCCACGCGCAGGAACGACGGCGCCGGGGCACTCGGCGTCATCGGGACCACGAACCGTGGCGTGGGCTCCGTGGGTGTGCTCGGAACCGTTTTCGGCAGCATGAAGCTCCTCTTGCGGAAGACAGGTGGATCCAGGGGACGACGTGCCGGCCGATGCCCATCGGGCGCCTGCTCGACGACGAGGTGGGCATTGGTGCCGCCGAACCCGAACGAGCTGACGCCCGCCGCGCGGGGCCTGCCGTCGGCGGGCAGCCACGGGCGCAGTTCCCGGTTGACCTGCAGCGGCGAACCGGCGAACTGGAAGCGCGGATTGAGGTTGTCGCAGTGCAGCGACGGCGGCAGCGCCGCATGGTGCACGGCCAGGATCGTCTTGACGGCCCCGGCGATGCCCGCGGCGGAAAGCAGGTGGCCGATATTGGTTTTCACGCTGCCGACCGCGCAGGGCTCCAGGCGGCCCGACCGGTCGCCCAGCACGGTGGCCAGTCCCTTCAATTCAATGGGGTCGCCGATCATGGTTCCGGTGCCGTGTGCCTCCAGGTAGGACAGCGCGTCCGGCGACATCCCCGCCACCTCGAGCGCCGCAGTGACCACCTCGATCTGCGCCCGCATGTTGGGTGTCGTGATACCCATGGTGTGGCCGTCGTTGCCGATGGCCGAGCCGCGCAGCACCGCGTAGATCCGATCACCGTCGGCGAGCGCGTCGTCGAGCCGCTTGAGCAGCAGCAGCGCCGCACCCTCGCCCGGCACGAAACCGTCTGCGTCCTCGGAGAACGTCGCGCACCTGCCGTTCGGCGAGAGCACACCCGCCGCCGAGAGCGTCACGAACGGCATCTCGTCGAGCAGCACCTCCACGCCACCCGCCAGCGCTGCGTCCACCTCACCGGCGCGCAGCGCCTGGCAGGCCAGATGCACCGACAGCAGCGACGACGAGCACGCGCTGTCGAGCACGACATTGCCCGCGTGCCAGTCGAAGTAGTCGGAGATCCGGGCCGCGATGAAGTTCTGGCCGATGCCGATGATGGTGTGCCGGTCGGCGACTGGAATCCGGTTGAAGTAGTTGGCCGCGCGGCTGCCCGCGTAGACGCCGACGCGTTTGCCCGCCAACTCGTCGCGGCGGTATCCGGCGTCGGAGGTGGCCAGCACCGACGTCTCGAGCAGCAGCCGCTGCAAAGGATCCATCTGCCACGCTTGTTCGTCGCTGACCCCGAAGTACTCGTGGTCGAACAGATCCACACCGTCGACGAACCCGCCCCACTTGCTGTTGGTGAGCCCGGGCCCACCGGTCGGACGATAGAACCGCGCTGGATCCCAGCGCGCCGGATCCACCTCGCGAATACCGGATCCGCCCGCGGCGAGCATGCGCCAGAAGGAGTCCGGATCGTCGCCGCCCGGCAGACGGCAGCCGATGCCGACTACGGCGATGGGTTCGGCCGCCCTGCCCCGCCGGGCGTCGGCGGACCAGGTGGTCGTCGCGCCCCGCGGCGCGACCGGGTCGTTTCTTTGCGTGGTCGCGGCGCTCGGCTGCCGCGGCGAATCCGGTTGCGGCGCAGCGGCGAATCGTTCCGGGAACTGCTCGGTCAACAATCCCGCCAGCGCGTCCAAGGTCGGGAATTCCAAGACCAGCGCTGGGTCGAAGGGCCGACCCACGACCTGCTCGATCCGGCGCACCGCCGAGGCGATGAGCACCGAGTCCGCGCCGTACTCCTCGAACCGCTTGTCACCCTCGAACCGCGCCGGTTCGAGCTTCAATTCGTCGGAGAAGATCCGCAGCAGTTCCTGATACGCCTGCCCGGAGCCGTTCGCGGCGGGTTGGGCAGCAGGTGTCGGCGCCACGGGCTGGACCGCTACGGTGGATTGGCTCGCCCTGGTCGAAAGGCGGAGCGCCGCACCATGATACGGCAGCACCACCGGAGTTCGTGGCAGACCCAGCACGGCGTCGAGCAAGTCGAATCCTTCCGCGGCAGTCAGAGCTGGAAGGCCGGTGGCGCGGTAAGCCGCGCTCGTCACCTCACCGAACCCGGTGTCGCGGAACGACGGCCAGTTGACCGACCGGAACCAGGTCCGTCCCGCGGCATGCTGGGCCTCGGCGAACCGGTCCAGGTGCGCGTTCGCCATCGCGTAGTCCGACAGGCCCACCGCGAGACCGGGCAGCACCGCCGACACCGACGAGAACAACACGAAGAAGTCCGGACGGTCGGCGGCGAGCACGTCGGCGAGAGCCGCGGTGCCCGCCAGCTTGGGCGCGAGCACCGTCGCGACGGCGGGGCCGGTTTTCCGGACGAACGCCGGACTTTCGGTCGATACGCTTCCCGCGCAGTGCAGCACGCCGCCGATCGGACCCAGCTCGCGCCGCACCCGGTCGAAGAATCCGGTCAAGGCCGCCTCGTCGGCGAGACCGCCGAAGTAGGTCCGCACCGCGACGCCGCGATCACGGAGCGCGACCAGCCGCCGCGCCTTGTCCGCATCCGGGCCGGATCCAGCGGCTACCCGGTCCCATTCCGTCTCGGGTGGAAGCGGTTCCCGTCCGAGGATGGCCAGGCGGCGCGCGCCGCGCTGGACCAGCGCCGCCGCGAACTCCGCACCCAAACCGCGCGTGCCGCCGGTCACCACGTAGGTGCGCGCGGGATCGACGACGAGACCGTCGCGCGGGGTCGCGTCCGCGAATTCGACCGCCTCGCGCACCCTGCCGCGGTACCGCACTCGCGGTGCGCCGTCATCGGCCGCGCATTCCGCGCCGAGGATCTCCAGTATCCGAGCCGGGTCCGCGCACGCCGCCTCGCGCTCGGCGACGAGATGGACGCCGCGCGTGCGCACGCCGCGGATCTCCTCGGCCAGCGCGGCGGCCAGGCCACCCAGCGGCGCCGATTCCGGACCGTCGGCGCCGGGGTGCCCCGCGGCCAGGTGAATGAGCGCGAGGGAACCTGTCCGTGTCTCGATAACGCCCTGGTAGAGGCCCATCCGTCCGAGGTCGCCGGTCGCTCGGCCGCCCGGGGCCGGGGCAAGGTCGCACAGATCGATCACCGAATCGGTGTCGGGATAGCGTGCCATCAACTCCCGGCCGAGCCGTGCGCCCGCGTCGAAGTCGTCGCGGTCCAAACCACCCGGTGCCTGCGCGACCCGGACCAGGCGTCCCGGATCACCGGCCGCGGCAGTCAGTGCCTCGACCAGTGGGTGCGGGGTCCTCGCGTCGTAGATCACGAGGGTGCGCCGAGAACGCAGATCACCGGCGGCCGGCGGGAGTTCCCGCCAAACCGGAACCAGGAGCCGCCGGTCCGTCCGCGCAAGCTGCCGCGCCGGTCCGGGGCCCGCGCCGGGCACAGGCTGCACTGCTGCGGGAGCAGGCTGCGCCGTGGGCGTGGGCTGCGGTACCGGAGCGGACTGCGCGGTCTGGTTAGGTTGCGCGTTCGACGTGGGCTGGTACACCGATGCGGACTGCGCAAGCTGCTGCACTCGTGTGGACTCCGCGGCAGGTGCATACGCATGTACTGGCGTGGGCTGCGCCTGCACCGGCGTAGTCGGCGCGGCGTGCGTGAGCTGTGCCGGAGTGGATTCCGGCGCGGGCGCTACATCCGGAATCCAGTACCGCTCACGGGCGAACGGGTAGGTCGGCGCGGAAATGCGTCGGCGAGGCCCGGGATCGCGCACGCTGGACCAGTCGATGTCGCCGCCGCCGAGCCAGCGCGCGATCCGCGAGTCTTCGGCCGCGTCCCGGCAATCCCGCGCGCCAGGCGCGTTATCGACCCAGGCGCGAACGGCGCCGCGCAACTGGTCGATGTCACGGGCGACGAACGCGGCGCGAGCGCGGCCCGGCTGCCTGCCGACCTGCATGGTGTAGGCCAGATCGGCGAGGTTCGGCTGTTGCCCGGCAAGGAAACGATCCAGTGCGGCAACGTAATCCACGAGCCGATCGGAGTCTCGCGCCGACACCGGAACTACCTGACCGCCACTGAACCGGGTCTCCGCTCGCCGATCCACGTACTCTTCGATCACCACGTTGGCGTTGGCGCCGCCCGCGCCGAACGAGCTGACCGTGGCCCGCCGCGGCCGGGACGGATCACCGGACGGCCACGGCCGCGGGCTGGTCGGGATCCGGAACGGTGTGGCCGCGAAGTCGATATTCGGATTGGGCGGCGTGGCGTGCAGCGACGGCGCGATGGTCTCGTGGCGCAGCTGCAACAGCACCTTGGTCAACGCCGCGACACCGGCCGCGGCCTCGAGATGGCCGACATTGGACTTCACCGAACCGATCGGCAGCTCGGCCACCCCGGCATCGCCGAATACCTTGGCCAGGCCCGCGATTTCGATGGGATCACCCAGGGCGGTGCCGGTGCCGTGCGCCTCGATGTAGGACACCGAGGCCGGGTCGACGCCGCCGGCGCGCAGCGCGGAGCGGATCACCGCCGCCTGCACGGCCGGGTTCGGCACCGTGAATCCGTTGACCCGGCCGCCGTGGTTCACCGCGGTGCCTTTGATGACGCCGTAGATGGTGTCGCCATCGGCTTCGGCGTCGGCCAGCGGCCGTAGCACCATCGCCCCGACACCCTCACCGGCCACGTATCCGTCCCCACCCGCGCCGAAGGAACGGCAGCGGCCGTCGGTGGAGGCGAACTGGCCCTGACTCAGGGCGACGAACTTGTACGGATGCAGCGACAGGTTGACCCCGCCGACCACGGCCAGCCGGCATTCGCCGGTGCGCAAGCTCTGGCAGGCCAGATGCAAGGCGGTCAGCGAGGACGAGCACGCTGTGTCCACCGCCATACTCGGCCCCTGGAAATCGAGCGCGTGCGACACCCGGTTCGGGATGCTCCAGAACGTCGACCCGGGCAGCGTGCCGCGC
Organism: Nocardia sp. NPDC051787; assembly: GCF_040681325.1. Classification (NCBI taxonomy): domain Bacteria; kingdom Bacillati; phylum Actinomycetota; class Actinomycetes; order Mycobacteriales; family Nocardiaceae; genus Nocardia; species Nocardia sp. NPDC051787. The sequence continues at coordinate 19,264 of NZ_JBFAYO010000039.1, read as the reverse complement.
CCGAGCCGGGACTCCTCGGCGCCGAACATCTGATAGGTGCCCCACATGACGCCGACGAACACACCGGCTTCCTCGGGCCGCAGACCGCCGCGGGCCAGGTCGGCTCGGGTGTGCCCGGCGTCTTCCAATGCCGCCCACGCGGTTTGCAGGAACAGTCGTTCCTGCGGGTCAAGTACTTCCGCCTCGCGCGGCGAGATGGCGAAGAACAGCGGATCGAAACAGTCGACGTCGTCGAGGAACCCGCCCCACTTGGTGTAGGAGGTGAACGGGTTGTGCCGATCCGGGACGAAGTACCGGGAATGATCCCAGCGCTCCACGGGGATTTCGGTGATGCAGTCGCGCCCTTCTACCAGCACTCGCCAGTACTCGTCGAGTCCGTCCGCACCGGGGTAGCGGCCGCTGACACCCACGATCGCGATATCCCCTACCGCTTCGGCGCGGTAACCGGAGCTCGAATCAGCCATCGCACCCGGCGCCACGTGGGCCGTCGGCGAGTCGGCCGCTGCGCGTTCGGCGACCACAGGGCGCTGCTGGTTCGGTTGCTCCGGCGTTCGCTGCTGGCTTGCGTCGTCAACTAGTCCGCGGTGACCGGGCCCGCCAGTCGTCGTGGGATCGTCTCCGCGATGGCCGGGCCCGCCGTTCGTCGCGGGCTCGTTCCCGCGATGGTTCGGCGCGCCGTTCGTCGCAGGCTCGTGCACAGGTGTGATCGACCGGTTGGATGTCGCAGTCGTCCCATCACCGAGTGCGTGGGCGGCGTTCGCGGAAGCTCCGGTGCCGTATACCGCGGGAGCGGGCGTTCGCGCTACCGTGCGCAGAGGCGAATCACCATGCACCTCCTTCGACGCCGGAGCGGACGCCCGTGTCGTCCCCAACTGCACCAGCAGATCGAGGACCGCCTGCGGTGTCGGGTACTCGAAGGCCAGCGTCGCGGGCAGCCGATGCCCGCTCGAGCGCGACAGTTCGTCGCGGATCTCGAGGGCCGCGACCGAGTCCAACCCGAGTTCGTGCAGTGGGCGATCGAGATCGGCCTCCGGACCCAGTCCGAGGCAGCGCCGCACCAGCGCCTCCATCTCGGCGGCGAGTCCGGTGAAATCTGCTGCGGCCGAAGGATCTTCGATAGCGGACGCCGGAGCCGGCGCGACCGTATCCAACAGCACGTCCGGCGCGTCGGCACCAGCCGCGGGCGGCAAGAGCGGAAGGGTGGTGACCGCGCCCGCCACTGCTGAATCGAAGACATGAGACAGCGTTTCGAGGGCCTGATCGGGGTGTAATAGGCCATAGCCGCGCCGGGCCAGCCGCTCCACCTCGCCGCTGGTCAGCCGTTCCATCATCCCGGTGCCCGCCCACGGACCCCACGCGATCGACAGCGCGGGCGTTCCCACCACGTGCCGCAGCTCGGCCAGGCCGTCGAGGAAGGCGTTGGCGGCGCCGTAACTCGACTGACCGGGCAAGCCGACCACGCCCGCGGCCGAGGAGAACAGCAGGAAGAACCGCAAAGAGCGGGACTCGGTCAACTCGTGCAGGTGCCAAGCGCCGAACGTCTTCGGCGCGAGCACCCGCCCGACGCGCGCCGCCGTCTGCTCGGCGATCACCCCGTCATCGAGCAGACCGGCCAGATGCGCCACCCCGGCCAGCGGCGGCAGGTCACGGTCGATCCAATCCAGCGTGGCGGCCACGGCGTCGCGATCGGAGACGTCGAGCGATCGCACGCTGATCCGGGCTCCGCGCCCGCGCAGTTCGGCGATGACCGACTCCGTCTGCTCGTCGGGTGCCGAACGTCCCCCGAGCACCAGCTCGCGCCAGCCTCGGTCGACCAACCAGCGGGCCACCAGTAGCCCCACACCGCCCAGACCGCCGGTGATCAGCACTGTCCCACCGCCGTTCAGCATCGACGCGACCCCGCCGTGCAACGCGTCCAGCGCAACGAGTCGCGGCTCACGCCAGCGTCCCCCGCGCAGTGCGAGCTGCCGTGGCCCCGAGGGCACGACAAGGGCGTCGACCACCACGTCCGCCGCGGCCTGCCAGTCCAGATCAATGATCCGGCAGCCCATTTCGCGTTGCTCGAGCTGCGCGCTGCGAGCGAAACCCCACAGCGCGGACTGCTCCGGCGCCACCCGATCGGGCGGATCGACCCGCTGACCGTCACGCGTGAGCAGCCACACCGCGGGCTCCCCCGCGAGCGCGGCGGCTTGCACGAGGTGCAGCGCGCCCACCACCAGACTTTCCGCATGTGCAGGCGCGGGTGCGTCAGCAGTCGGCAACGCGACCGCGGAGACGATCCCGCGCAACGGTGTGCGGCCGTCGCTCACAGCGCCGAGCAGCGCACGCACCGCAGCGGGCACACCGAGATCGACCTCGAACTCGTCCTCGGAGCGGAACGCGAAACCGCGCCCGGGCCGGGCCAGCACGCAGTCAGCGCCGCGCGCCCGCAGCGTCTCGGCGAGGCGATCGGCGAACTCACCCGTCCCGAGGACCAACCAGCGTCCGGTCGCCGCGCCGGGCAGCGCCGATTCGGCGTCCCGCCAGGCGATTCGATAGGTGTCCGAGGCGGGCCGATCATGCGCGGTGTGACCGGACGGCCGCCGCGCCGGGTCCGGCGTGGGTGTCCGCATCACTCGCAATCCCTCCGCGACCAGCACCGGACAGCCCTCCTCATCGAGCAGTCGAACATCGGCGACACACAGCTGTGGCGTCTGCTCGACGACGCGCACATGGCCGAATCGAACGGTGCCCGCACCGGCCGGGACGAGCACCCGGTCCACGGCGAACGGCACCCAGGTGTGGTCCCAGGCCCGCGGCGACATCGCCGCGTATGTGGCTTGGAACGCCGCGTCCAGCAGGACGGGGTGCACCATGCCGGGACCGGCGTCGGTGTCGGGATCCGACAGCGTCACCAGCGCTTCCCGCTCACCCACGCGAACATCCACGACACGGCGGAACGCCGGGCCGTAGGGCAGGCCCGCGGCGGCCAGAAGTGCGTAGAAGTCCGCTCCGGCAAGGTGATCCGGACAGCGTCGGAGAATGTCCGCCCGGCTCGCACCGGCCGGGAGCCGGTGCTGTCCGGCGAGCACGCGGGCGCGTGCGTGGACGCGCGGTCCCTCGGCGGTCTCGGCCGTCACCAGTACGGCGAAACCGTCGGTGCTCGGTTCGAACCGCACCCGCACCGGTTGAGGTCCGGTCAGCGTCAGGCCGCTGGTGATCACGAGGTCGTCGATCGCGACGACTTCTCCAGTGCGCAGCTCGCGCGCGGTGGCGGCGATGGTGGAAACGAACCAGGCGCCCGGCACGACGACATCCCGATCGACGACATGATCGGCCAGGTAGCGCGGGGCATGCGGCCCGAGCGTCAGATCGAAATCGACCACTGAGCCCGGCAGGTCGGTCCGGACGGGAACGCCCGGGCGTGTGGGAGCGCTGGCCGCCGGACGCGCCACGGCATCGGACCGGGACTCGACCCAATACCGCTGCCGCTGGAAGGGATACGTCGGCGCAGGCACCCTCCGGCGGCCGTGCGGCCGGTGGACTTGGTCCCAGTTCACCGGCACGCCACCGACATACAGGTGCGCGAGCGCCGTCATCATCGTCTCGCGGTCACCGTGCCCGCGGCGCAGCGACGCGACGAACCGCGCCGAGTCGCCCAGCACACGACCACCGAGCGTGGACAAGGTCGGTTGCGGACCGATTTCGAGGAACGTGTCGATCCCCAGTCCGGCCATGGCTTGCATGCCCTGGGCGAAGCGCACCGGTCGGCGCGCGTGGCGCGCCCAGTAGTCCGGGGTCAACTCCCCCGCCCGCAGCGGCGCACCGGTGAGGTTCGAGACCAGCGGGATCGCCGGATCGGTCAAGGCCGCGCGCGCCGCCGCCGCGGTGAGATCGTCGAGGATGGGGTCCATCGCCGGGGAATGGAACGCATGCGAGACCGTGAGCGGTGTGGCACGGATTCCATGGGAAGACAGGTCATCCAGAAGAAGGTCGAGCGCCGAACCCGGTCCCGCGACGACCACCTGGGCCGGTCCGTTGTATCCGGCGATCGTTACCGCGGACTCATACCGCGCCACCAACGGCGCGATCTGGTCGGCAGAGGCGTCGACGGCCAGCATCCCGCCACCGTCCGGAAGGCGCTGCATCAGCCTGCCACGCACGGCGATCAGCCGCAGCGCGTCCTCCATCGTCATGGCGCCAGCCGCGCAGGCGGCGACGTACTCCCCGACGCTGTGCCCGAGCACCGCGGCCGGGGTGATCCCCCATGCTCGCCACAGCTCCCACAGCGCCCACTCGACCGCGAACAGCGCTGGCTGGGTGAACACCGTCCGCCGCAGCAGACCAGGATCGTGGTCGCCGTACAAGGCGTCCAGCAGGCCGATGCCATCCTCGATCGGTCCCAGCACCGCGTCGCACTGTCGCAGCGCGTCACGGAAGATCGGTTCGGAATCGAATAATTCCCGCGCCATACCCGGGTACTGCGACCCCTGTCCGGTGAACAGCAACGCCACCTTCGCGGTCGCGGCCCGCTCCACCCGCCCGCGGATACCCTTCGCGTCGCGCAGAACCTGCGCCGCGTCCGCGCCGATGTCGGCGACCACTGCCAGCCGCTCTTCGAAATGCGTGCGTCCGGTGGCGGCCGTGTAGGCGAGATCGCCGAAATCAGCTTCTCCCGACGCACTTTCGTCCGACCACTGCCGTGCCGCGGCGGTCAGCGCGGCTTCGTTGCGGGCCGAGAGCACGAGCACCTGCGCGTTCGGCGTACCGGGTCGCCGCACGGGCGCCGGATCACCCTGCCCCAGGATGACGTGCGCGTTCGTGCCGCTCATACCGAATGAGCTGACACCTATCGTCGGCTCGTTTCCGCTCCGCGGCCACTCCCGTGGCTCGCGCACCACCTCGAGCGGCACGTCCGCCCAATCGATAAGCGGGTTCGGTGTGTGGAAGTGCAGGCTCGGCGGGATCCGGCCGTGCTGCAACATGAGCACGGCCTTGATGACGCCCGCGACACCCGCGGCCCCTTCGGTGTGCCCGATATTGGTCTTGACCGACCCGATCAACAGCGGCTGCGTGCGGCCCACGCCGTACACCTCGGCCAACGCAGTGGCCTCGATCGGGTCGCCGAGTGGCGTGCCCGTGCCATGCGTCTCGACGTAGTCCACCGCGTCCGGCTGGACGCCCGCCCGGGCCAGCGCGTCGGCGATAACGCGTTGCTGGGCCGGACCGTTGGGCGCGGTCAGACCATTGGATCGTCCGTCGTGATTCACCGCGACCCCGCGGACCACCGCGAGCACCCGGTCACCATTGCGGCGGGCCTCCGACAGCCGGGTCAGCACCAGCACGCCACAACCGTCGGCGCGGACGTACCCGTTGGCGTCGGCGTCGAACGCCCGCGACCGGCCATCGGGCGACAAGGATGCGAGGCGGCAGAAACCGATGGTGGTCTCCGGCGCCAATTGCAGATTGACGCCGCCCACCAGCGCCAGATCACAACGACCCGCGCGCAATCCGTCCCAGGCCGACTGCAGCGCCACCAGCGAGGAGGAACACGCCGTATCCAGCGTCACCGCCGGACCCTGCAGCCCGAGCGCGTAGGCCAGCCGCCCGGCCGCGACGCTCGGTGCCGAACCGATCACCGAGTACGCGCCGATCGCCGCCGGATTCGGGGCTTGGGTGGGTGTTCCCGGATACTCGCTGAAGCACAGGCCGACGAACACGCCGGTGCGGCTGCCCGCCAGGCCGCCCGGTGCGCGGCCGGAGCGCTCCAGCGCCTCCCAGCTGGTCTCCAGCAGCAGGCGTTGCTGCGGATCCATGGCACGCGCCTCGGCCGCGCCGATGCCGAAGAACGCCGGATCGAACTCGTCGGCGCCGTCGATGAACCCGCCCCAGCGGGTGTACATCGTGCCGAGCACAGCAGGGTCCGGATCGTAATAGGCGTCGATGTTCCAGCGCTGCGGTGGCACCTCGGTGATCGCGTCGCGGCCTTGCCACAGCAGATCCCAGAATCCCTCCGGTGTACGGACGCCGCCGGGGAACCGGCAGCTCATGCCGACGATCACGATCGGGTCGTCGGTCCCGAGCCGGTCGCCATCGTCGGACGCGCCCTCGGTGCGCACCGCGTGGCCGGTCGCCTCTGATACGGAATCACGTTGCCGCGCCGAGTTGTTCGCGTCGGCCGAAGCTCGTCGTTCCAGCGTGGCCGACACCGGTCGTTCCGCCATGGCCCACACCGATCGTTCCGGTGTGGCCGACGCTCGTCGTTCCGGAGCGGCGGTGACCGGTGGTTCCGGCGTGGCCCGCAGTGTGGGTTTCGCGTCAGTTGACGTCGGAGGTGCCGTAGCTGAGATCGGCGCTTCCGTCGCGGCGGACATTCGTCGTTGCGGCGCGGCGGAGATCAGCGCTTCCGGCATGGCCGCCACTGTCGGCTCCGGCGTGGCCGAAACCGGGCGTTCTGGCGTGGCCGACACCGGCCGTTCCAGCGCGCCCGACTCGACCACACGACCATCGCCCGGTCCAGTCGACTCGGTGACCCCGGTCGGCGCCGGTGCACCCTTGCGCTGCAAGAACCGAGCGATGTCGCGCACGGTCGGATAGTCGAAAACGAGTCCGGCGGGCAACGGCATCCCGATTTCGGCGGCCAGCGCGGCACGCAGCTCCATCCCGGTGAGCGAGTCGACGCCCGTATCGTGCAGCGGCAGATCGGGATCGAGCTCGCTCGCGCGATCGAGTACTCGCATCGCGACACGCTGCACGATCGTCTCCCACGGGGCGGAATCGTTCGGCGCTTTCGATCGCGGCATCGTCGTCGGCGTCGTCGAAACCTTCCGGGGAATGGCTGTCGCTGTAGCGGTCGCCGGGACCGCCGTCCTGGCCGTTTCGAGCCTGCTCGAGCTCGCATACCACCGCTGTGGCACGAAATCGAAGACGCCGGGTGTGGCGTTGTCCAGCCGAACGAGGTGATCCAGCGCTGTGTCCGCGTCGCTCGCATGCAGCGGCGGCAGCCCGCGCCGGGTGAGCCGGGCGGTGATGTCCGATCGGTCGGCGGCCATGCCCACGTCGGCGAACGGCCCCCACGCGATGCTCAACGCGGGCAGTCCCTCGGCACGCCGCCGCCAAGCCAACGCGTCCAACGCCGCGTTGGCCGCCGCGTAGTTCGCTTGACCGGGCGTGCCGAGCACGCCCGCCACGGACGAATAGGTGACGAACAGGTCGAGCGGCTGGTCGCGAGTGAGCTCGTCGAGGTGGCGCGCCGCGTGATATTTGGGCCCGAGCACGGTCTCGAATCTCGCCCATGACTGTTCGGTCACCACGCCGTCGTCGAGCACGCCCGCGCAGTGGACCACACCGCGCAGCGGCGGGAACCCGGCCTCCTCGATGCTCCGCAGCAGCGCCGCGACAGCCGCACGGTCGCTCACATCCGCCTGGCGCGCCGCCACGCGAACACCGCTCGCGCGCAACGATTCCAGCAGCTGCGCACCGTCCGCGTCCGGCGCGCGTCGGCCGACCAGCACCAGATGCCCTGCCCCGCGGGCCGCCAGCCAGCGGGCGGCCGCCGCGCCGAGACCACCGAACCCGCCCGTCACCAGGTAGGTGCCGTCGGTGAGCCGGTCACCGTGCCCAGCAGCCGCCGGCGTGGCATCCCTGCCGAGCAGCACGACGCGACCAGGGTGATCGCGCTGGGACATGGCACGAAATGCCTTGGCGGCGTCGTCGATGCCGTGCACTGCGTGCGGCAGCGCATGCAAGGCGCCCTGCTCGAACAGCGCCATCACGGTCCGCAGGATCACGCCGAGACGCTGCGGGTCGACGGCGGCCGGATCGAATTCGCGGTGATCGATATCGTGACGCCCGCCCACACGGGTTTGCACCGGATCGATGACATCCACGAATCGCCCACCCGGACCGAGGATTTCGGCACCTCGCGTAACGAATTCCCCGGCGAGAGCATGCACGACGACATCCAGCCCCCGCCCCGCGGTCGCCACCCGCACGCGCTCGGCCAGCTCATGGTCACGCCACACATCGATCTGGGCGACCGGCAGACCCGCGTTGCCGGCCCAGCGCCGCAGCGCCGCCGTCGTGAACACCTGCGCGCCCGCGTGCGTGGCCAGCGCAACCGCGGCCATACCGATCCCGTCGGCGGGCGCGTGCACGAGAACCCGCTCACCCGCGCGCAGCTCACCGACGTCGAACAGCGCGTGCCAGGCGGTGGTGAAAGCGAACGGCACTGTCGCGCCTTCGGCGAAGGACAGCTGCTCCGGCAGCGCGGCGACCAGACGATGATCCACCGTCACGTGGCGGGCGAAACTCTCTCCTGCCAGCGCGACAACGCGGTCGCCGACCGCGAAATCCACCACATCCGCACCGACGGCCAGGACGCGTCCCGCGCATTCCGCACCCAACGCCGCGGCGGCGTCCGGATGTAAGCCGGCAGCGACCCAGATGTCGTGCGCGTTGACACCGGAGGCGGCGACGGCGATCTCGACCTCGCCGGTTCCGGGTGCGCGTCGAGCGACGGAATCCAATCGCAGCTTGTCGAACTCGCCGGAACGGTGTGCGACCAAACGGTAGTCGTCGGCGGGCGCGGGGCCGGCCGCGAGGCGCGCGACCAGCCAACGGCCGTCGCGGATCGCGAACTCGCCGGCCTCGCGTCCGCCGAGTATTCCGTCGGCGATCAGCGTGCCGTCCGCGAATGCCTCCGGCAGGTCGAGCAACCGGCAGCCGAACTCGGGGTGTTCGGTCGCCAGCGTGCGCCCGAACCCCCACAGCAGAGCCTGATCGGGGTCAGGCCGGTCGGCGGCGGCGACGCGCTGCGCGTTCACGGTGAGCAGCCATAGTGCCGCGGGCGCACGCCCGGACACGTCCAGCGCACGGACCAGCCGCAGGGCGGCGTCGATGCGCGTCTGCGAGGCGGCGCCGGTCCAGGCGAAAACGATGCCGTGCGCCGAACTCGCCTCGGCCATGCCCGAACCGATCGCAGATGCCGGGTCGTCGATGTCCTCGGGGCGGACGACCACGGTCTGCGCTGCGCGCGCGGCCAGTCCGGCGGCGACGGTGTCGCCGACCGCTCCGTCACTGAAGATCAGCCAGCGAGCCGCGCTCTTGCCTCGGACCGGCGCGTCGTTCTCCGCGGGCACCCAGTCGACGTGATGCAGCAGCCGCGCAAGCCTGGACGACTCCACTTCGGCTGCGTCGACTTTCGCCGTCTGAGCGGCGAGCAGGCACACCCCGGTCAGGCGCGCGAGCAGTTGCCCGGACGCGCTTCGGAGTGTGGTGTCACCGACGATGACCCGCCCGCCGCGTTCGGTCACCCGCACTCGGCACTTGACGGTCGTATCCCCGACAGTCGGCCTGCCGAACAATTGAGCACGATTTATAGCCGATGGTAAGAACAGCGCGTCCGCCGACGCGCCGGTCTGCACGACGGTGTGCAGGCAGGCGTCGAGCAGGATCGGATCGAGTGTCGCCGCGTCGTGCTCGGGCAACCGGAACACGGCCTCGGCCTCGGTGTCGCTGATGCGCCGGAACTCGGTGGCGCAGCGGTAGCCGGCGTCCAAGTGCAGCCCCAGCCGCGCCAGCTTCTCGTAGTAGGCGGGCCATACCCGCGCATCCGCTTCGGCCGGTGCCGCGCCCTCCGCTGTTTCATCGGACGAATCCGGTTTCACGACAGTGAGTTTCGCGTGCGCGATCGAAGTTTCGTCGGCGCGGACGATTCGCACGTCGTATCCGTCCGAGCCGGGATCGAGCATGACCCGCACCGTCGCTTCGGCGGTGACTTCCAACGGCGTCAGCAGCCGCAGCTTCGTGACACCCCATGCTCCGGGCAGCTGGGCGGCAATGTCGCTCAACTGGGTGCACAGCCATGCCGCGGGCACGGTCGGCACGCCGCGTAGCCGGTGCCCCGCGAACATCTCCGGAGCGACCCGCAGGGCGCGCGACGGCGGCGTGGCATCCGGCCGCGACGCGAGTTCGAGCCAGTGCCTCTTGCGTTGGAACGGGTAGGTCGGCAAGTCCACATGGCGCCGCGGACGATCGGAATAGACCTTTCCCCAGTCGATCTCGGCTCCACCCACATACCGGCGGGCGAGGTCGCCCGCATCGCTCGACTCGGCCAGATCGGCGACCGATGCGCTCGCGGCGATCCCGGAGGCGACATTGTCGAGCGCCGCGCGCAGTTGTGCCGCCGTATCGAATGTGATCGCCACCCGCTCGCCGAAATGCGTCCGGCCCAGCGCGGCCGAGGCGCACACATCCGCCGGCCCCGTCTCGGGTTGCGCGGCCAGGAAATCCCGGTATCGGGCAGCCAGCTCGCGCAGCGCGTCGGCGCTCTTGGCCGAGAGAACCAGCAGGTGCGGTCCGGCATCGTCGACCGGACCCGCTTCCGGCGCGGGCGGCGCCTCCTCGATCACCACGTGTGCGTTGGTTCCGCTGATCCCGAACGCGCTCACACCCGCCCGGCGTGGCCGCCGCGAACGCCGCCATGGCCGCTCCTCGGCAACCACGCGGACGGCGACGGAATCCCAGTCGATATGCGGATTACCCGACCGGAAGTGCAGCGAGGCGGGGATGCGCTCGTGCCGCATCGACTCGATCACTTTGATGATGTTGGCGATACCGGCCGCGGCCTGGGTGTGCCCGAGATTGGACTTCACCGAACCGATCCACAGCGGTGCGGCCTCGGTGCGGCCGTCGCCCAGCACGGAGGCGAGCGCGTTCACCTCGATCGGGTCGCCGAGAGCGGTGCCGGTGCCGTGGGTCTCGACGTAGTCGATCTCCGCGGCCTCGACCGCGGCGTCCGCGAGCGCCGCTCGGATGACCCGCTCCTGCGCCGGACCATTCGGCGCGCTCAGCCCCTGGCTGCGACCGTCGGAGTTGACCGCCGACCCGCGCACCAGCCCGAGTACCCGATCGCCGTCCCGCCGGGCATCCGCCAGCCGCTTGAGCACGAGCACCCCCGCGCCGTCGCTCCAGACCACACCATCGGCCCGCGCGTCGAAGCTCTTGCATCGCCCGTCGGCGGCCAGTCCACGCGCCCGGGCGAAGTAGATGTCGAGCGACGGGGTGAGCACCACGGTGGCGCCGCCGGCCAGTGCGAGGTCGCATTCGCCGCTGCGCAGGCTACGCACCGCGGTATGCACCGTCACCAGCGACGACGAGCAGGCGGTATCGACGGTCAGACTCGGCCCGTTGGCGCCGAAGAAATACGAGAGCCGTCCGGAGGCGACACTGGCCAGATTTCCCGTCCCGAACCAGGCATTGGGCGCCACATCCGCCCGCGCCATCCGCTCGGCGTAGTCATTGGACATCAAACCGACGAAGACCCCGGTCCGGCTGCCCTCCAATCGGCTCGCCGGATATCCGGCGTGTTCCAATGCTTCCCAGGACGCTTCCAGCAGCAGCCGTTGCTGAGGATCCAGCATGCGCGCTTCGCCGACGGAGATGTCGAAGAATCCGGCGTCGAACTCCTCGACACCGTCGACGAAACCGCCCCAGCGCGTGTAGGTCTTGCCTTCGGCGTCCGGGTCGGGATCGAAAAAGGCGTTCACGTCCCAGCGGTGCGCGGGCACCTCCGTCACCGCGTCGGTCTCGGTGGTGAGCAGGTGCCACAGGTCCGCCGGTCCGCGAACACCACCGGGATAACGGCAGCCCATGCCGATGATCGCGATCGCGTCGGCGTAATCGTCGGCGGTGGTATCGGATTCAGAATCTGTGAGCTGCGACACGTTGGATGTAGTTGGTGTAACCGGCGGTTCAGTTGGGTATACGGAGGGCGTGAGCTGCTCGGAGGTGCGCGTCGGTCGCTGTTCGGCGTGCTCCCGTGCCGTGCGGCGCGGGGTGGCGCCGTCTCGTGCGGACCGCGCACCCAGCCGGGCGATTTCTGCGGACACCGCGGCCACGGTCGGATGATCGAACAGCAGGGTCGCCGGAAGCCGCACCCCCAGGTCGGTGGAGAGCGCATTGCGCAGCTCGACGGCCATCATCGAATCCAGTCCGAGCTCACGCAGCGGCGTGCGATCGGAAACAGCCGCGCTGCGGCCGAGCGCGGTCATGGCGTGGGCGCGGACCAGCTCGAGCAGATCCGCCGCATCGCGCGGGGTTTCCATGTCCTGGTCGTCGGCGTCGGCAATCGCCTCCTGCTGCGCCGAAGTGTCCGCGGCAGCGGGGAATACCGCGACAACCCCCTCGGCCGACAGCAGCGAGCGCAGTGCTCGAGCGCCATCCTCGGCGGCGAGTTCGGCGACGCCGTGGCGTGCCCAGGCCCGGCGGGCCGCGTCGCTCAGTCCCCCGGCCATGCCGGTGCCCGCCCACGGACCCCACGCGATACTGACAGCAGGCAGCCCCTCGGCGAGCCGCAGGCGCGCGAGGGCATCGAGGTATGCGTTCGCCGCGGCGTAATTGCCCTGTCCGGCCGTGCCCACCGTGGCGCTGACCGACGAGAACAACACGAACAGCTCGAGCGAGCGTTCCGCGGTCAGCTCATGCAAGTGCCAGGCCCCCGCGACTTTTCCAGCGAACACGCGGTCGACGTGCGCCGAGGTCTGCTCGATCAGCATCGCGTCGTCCAGAACGCCCGCGCAGTGCACCACCCCGGCCAGCCGGGGAAGCTCGCCACCGAAGCGAGCGAGCAACCCGGACAGCGCATTTCGGTCTGCGACGTCGGCCGTCGCGGTCTCGACGCGGGTACCGAGGGCCGCGATCCCGGCCATCTCCCTCTCGACCCGAGCGTCCGGGGCACTGCGACCGACCAGCACCACGGTGCCCGCACCGGACTCGGCCAGCGTCCGCGCGGCCGTCAACCCCAGCGCTCCGCGCCCGCCGGTGATCAGATACGCCGCATCGCGCTCGATCCGCAGCACTCCCCCGCCGTCGTCGAACGACTCCGTCCGCTTCACGTAGCGGTGGCGTCCGCGCAGCACGACCGCGGAATCCGATGCATCGGAACAGATTTCGTCGACCAGGCGGCGGTCCCCGCAGCGTGCGCCGACCGGCAGATCGATCAGTCGGCAGCGCAGCTCGGGCAGCTCGGTGCGCACCACCGCGCCCAGCCCCCACAGCGTGGCCGCGGCAGGCCGCACATGCTCGCCGGGCAGCGCGCCGGTGGCCCCCATCGTCACCAGGTACAGCGGGCCGGCGGAGGTCACCCGCGCCATCTCCTGGACCACGCCGAGGACGAACTCGGTCTCCGCGCGCGCGGTGTCCGCGCTGTCGTCGGCCTCGAGGTCGGCGAGATAGACCACCGCCCGGTCGCCGTCGGGCCAGGCGGCGGGATCAGTGGTGCGCTCCACGGCCACCGCGTCGGTGCCCGCGGCGCGCAACGCGGCGGCGAGCCGGTCCGCCTGCTGCCCGACGCCGATCACCAGGACCGCATCGGGGCCGTGGCCGCTCGCCGAGGTCGTGGCAGGCTCCCAGGTCGGACGGTGTATCAGGCCGGACAGGTCTCGATCCTGCGGCTGCCGGGCCGCGCCGGACACGGCGAACCACACGTCGTCGAACTCGCAAACCACCGCACCCGAGGTATCGAAAACGGTGACGCGGACCGTGCGGCCGGTGCGTTCGGCCAGCGCCCACGCCTTCGCCGTCGCCTCCTGGCCGGACAAACGCAATCTTCCGATGCCAACCGGCAACTGCGCCGCATGACTATGCCGGGCGGTCAGCGCAAGACCGGTCTGCACCGCGGCGTCCAGCAGGCACGCCAGTGCGGCGTCCGGTTCGCCGGCCAGTTCCGCTGGGCGGGTCAGTTCGGCGAGCACGCTGTTGTCGGTGACTTGCAGCCGGGTGATCCAGCGGAACCGCGGACCGAAACTCAACCCCGCGTCCGCGCAGCGGCGATAGAAATCCGCGACCTCCCACTCGGTGGACGGCGTGTGCAGTGCCGCGGCCAGTTCGTTGGAGTCACGCGGTCGATTCGACGTGGCGGCCTGCACCGATCCGGAAGCCGCTGTGCGCGCGCCGTTGTCGACCTGGAATCGAACATCGACGCGCCCATCCGCACCGGACACGACCGGGTCGGCCAATTCCTCCAGTGGCACCGGCCGAGCCGCGACGAAGTCGACGAGTTCACGGTTCGTGCCCCCGTTCGCACGCAACGCGCGCAGCGCGAGATAAGCGGCGGGCACCACGGCCTGGTCCCGGAACCGGTGCTCGGCGAGGTATCCGGTGTTCGAGGTCGCGCCCGCGATCGGCACAGTGATCCGCTCTCGTTCGAAGGGGTAGGTGGGCAGCCCGTTGCGCCGCCGCGCTTGTGGCGGAATAACCGATGTCCAGTCGATATCCGCGCCCGCGCAATACATCTCGCCGATCCCGGTGAGCAGCAACTCGTCGTCGGTGGACGTCCGGCGCATACTCGGCACCCACAGAGCGTCCGGGTCGGCCTGGCGACCGAACTCCAGCAGCACCGGATGCGGTCCCACCTCGACATACGCGTCCACGCCGAAGTCGGCCACCGACCGCACGCCGTCGGCGAACCGCACCGTGCCGCGGGCATGCGCACGCCAGTACGCGGCGTCCAACCCGGCCTCGATCCGCGTGCCGGTCACGTTCGACACCAGCGGAATCGCCGCCGCTCGCGGCGCGGGGACCAGCGCGGCGACCCGGGCTTGGAACTCGTCCAGCACCGGATCCAGCAGCGGCGAGTGGAATGCCGTGCTGCCGGGCAACATCACCGAGCGAATCGACCGCTGGGCAGCATCCGTCAGGATCCGGCGCACCGCCTCCGCCGTCCCGGAGACGACGAACTGTCCCGGGCCGTTGACCGCCGCGACGGCCACCTCCGCCGTCAATTCGTGCAGCAGCGCTTCGAACTCGCCGGGTTTGCCGAAGACCGCCGCCATCGCCCCCTGCTGCGCAACCGCCTGCATCAGCCGACCGCGCTCAGCCGCCAGACGCAGCCCGGCCTCCAGGTCGAGAACCCCCGCCACGGTCGCGGCCACCAGCTCACCGAGGCTGTGCCCGAGCACGATATCGGGGCGAACGCCACACGCCGCCCACAGTTCGGCACACGCCCATTCGATCGCGAACAGGGCAGGTTGCGCGTACTCGGTGCGGGTCAGCATCTCGTCGTTCGCGTCGAACAGCACCGACCGCAAACGCAATCCGCCAGGAAGCGGTCCCAGGATGTCGTCACAGCGGTCCAGCGCCGCGCGGAAAGCCGGATATCTGCGGTCGAGCGCCGCGCCCATCCCCGCGTACTGCGCTCCTTGCCCCGTGAAAAGCATCGCGACCAGCGGTTTCCCAGATTCCAGGTCGGTCGACCGACCAGAAGGGCCTGCGAGTTTTCGCGCCGCCTCCGCGGCCGTCCGCGCAACGATTGCGCGCCGGTGCACAAAATGCGAGCGCCCGAGCGTCGCGGTGGCGGCGATGTCGGCGAGCGGCAACTGTGTCCGGTCCAAATGCTGGACGTAGCGCCGCGAGAGCTCGTCGAGCGCGGACGCGGTCCGCGCCGAAAGAGCAAGCAGCGCAGGCTCTTGCGGGTCCACGGCTGGCGCCGGTTCGGGCGCCTGCTCCAGGAGCACGTGCGCATTGGTGCCAGCGAACCCGAACGAGCTCACTCCCGCCAGCCGTGGCCGGTCGGTGCGTGGCCATGCGACATCGTCGGTCGGCACCGCCAGCGCCGTGCCGTCGAGCGCGATCTTGGGGTTCATCGTGGCGAATTCGTGCTGCCGCGGAATGCGTTCGTGCTCCAGTTGCAGCACCGTCTTGATCAGCCCGGCGATGCCTGCCGCCGCTTCGAGGTGACCGATCCGGGATTTGACCGAACCCAGCAGGCAGACCGACCCGTCCGCGCGCGGCGCGCCCAGGACTTGGGACAACGCCTCGATCTCGATCGGATCGCCCAGTGGCGTACCGGTGCCGTGCGTCTCGACGTAGCCGACCTGATCGGCGGCGCATCCTGCGTCGGCCAGCGCGTCACGCAGCAACTCGCGTTGCGCGGTCGGGTTCGGCGCGGTCAATCCCATGGAACGACCGTCGTGGTTCACGCTCGAGCCTCGGATGAGCGCCCGGATCGGGTCGCCGTCGGCGAGCGCCCTGGAGAGCGGTTTCAGGACAACGACACCCGCGCCTTCGCCACGCACATACCCGTTCGCCCGCGCGTCGAAGGGACGACAGTGTCCGTCCGGTGAGAGCGCGCCCATCCGGGCCAGCGCCTCGGAAGTGAGCTCGGACTGCAGCAGATTCACCCCGCCCGCCAGCGCCACCTCGCACTCCCCCGCACGCAGACTGCGACACGCCTGGTGCACGGCCACCAGCGACGACGAACACGCCGTGTCGATCGCCACCGCCGGTCCACGCAACCCGAGCACGTAGGACACCCGCCCGGCCACGATGCTCGACATCGTTCCGGTGAGCGTATGCGCGTCCACCGAGCTCACCCAGTCCGGCGTGATCGTGCGCTGGTACTCCTGCCAGCTGACGCCGAGGAACACGCCGGTGCGTGCCGCGGCCGGCCCGTCCGGCACCAGCGCGGCGTCTTCCATTGCCTCCCAGGCGACTTCGAGCACCAGACGCTGTTGCGGATCCATCGATGCCGCTTCCCGCGGCGCGACGCCGAGGAACTCCGTGTCCATGGCATCGATCGGCCCGGTGAGCAGACCAGCCCGCCGTCGCGCCCGCCGAGGCGCCGAATCCGCTACCGGCCAACGGTTTTCCGGCGCATCGACGATCGCGCCGCGGCCCGAGAAGAGCAGTTCCCAGTACTGCTGCGGGCTTTCGGCGCCGCCCGGGAAGCGGCAGCCCATACCGATGACCGCGATCGGTTCGTGCTGCGGCCGTGTCTCCAACTCCTGAATCCGGCGAAGTGCCCGTGTCAGCAAGACCCGAAGGTCGTACCCATCATCCGCCATCTAGCCACGCCACCCACATCGTGCAAAGTTGTGACGTGGAACATACGACGACCCCGGTTAGCCGTCAATTACGGGCTGTATGCACAAAATTAACTAATGTTACCAACTAGTAGCTTGATCTTTCGCTCGATGATGTTGCCAGAATGAAACATTCACTTTTGAAGGATTCACTTCAGGCCTGCTGATGTACCCGTTCCGCGCCGATCCGATCGATCCGCTCGCGGCCCCACGCGCCCAGCGGCTCGAGCGCGGCGTTCAGCGCGACACCGCGGTCGGTCAGCCGGTACTCGACACGCGGCGGGACCTCGCGGTACACGGTCCTTTCGACGATGCCGTCTTCCTCCAGCTCGCGCAGCTGCTGGATCAGCATCTTCTCCGAGACCCCCGGCAACCCCTTGCGAAGTTCGCCGAAACGCCGGACGCCGAAATTCTCCAGCTCCCACAGGATCAACGCCTTCCACTTGCCGCCGATGACATCCATCGCGGCGTCGATACCGCAGAAGTATGGTCCCGATCGCTTCGCACCCATCCTGCATCCTCTCTACCTGTTCGCATACCAATTAGTAAGTACCAGACAAATTAGTAGGTACTTGCCCACTCGCCGGGTATCGAGCAGTCTTGGTTGCGGCGCGCTGACCAGGACGTTCTCGACCCAAGGAGTTGAACCCCGCAATGGCGGAAACCACGAACACCCCGGTAACCATCCTGGGACTGGGCGCGATGGGCCAGGCCCTGGCCGCGACCTTGCTGAAGGCGGGCCTGTCGGCCACGGTCTGGAACCGCACCCCCGGCAAGGACACCGAACTCGTCGCCGCCGGAGCTGTCGGCGTCGCGACCGTCGAGGAGGCGATCAGTGCGGGCGGCCCGATCATCACCGTCCTGCTCGACCACGCTTCGGTGCACGCCACCCTCGACCCGGTGGCCGACCGATTGGCGGGGCGGCAACTGATCAACCTGACCACCACCGCACCGGCCGAGGCCCGCGAACTCGCCAGCTGGGCGGCCGGGCACGACATCGCCTACCTCGACGGCGGAATCATGGCGGTGCCGTCCATGATCGGCCAGCCCGGCGCCTCGATCCTCTACAGCGGCTCGCGGACCGTCTTCGACACCCACCGCGAGACGCTCGAATTGCTGGCCGCCGCAGAATACTTCGGCGATGACGCCGGCTTCGCATCGACCTACGACTTCGCCCTGCTCGCCGCCATGTATGCCATGTTCGGCGGCTTCCTGCACGGCGCGGCCATGATGCGTTCGGTCGGCGTGCCCGCCGCCGAATTCGCCCAGCGGGCCGCCGCATGGGTCACCGCGATGACCCAGACGCTCCCCCTGCAAGGCCAGGCCATCGATACCGCCGACTACGCCGGCCACTCCATCCAGCCCATCGCCTTCCACAAGGCGGCACTCGACGCGATCAACCGCGCCAGCCGCGACGCGGGCGTCACCCTCGACTTCGTCGCCCCCCTCAAGAACCTCCTCGACCGCCAGGTAGCCGACGGCTACGGTTCCCTCGCCTTCGAACGTACATTCGAAGAACTCCACTGACCCCCCGCGCGGGCCGCGCCGGGCAAATCCGGCCCGGCCCGCGCCGAACCACCCTCCGCAACCACCTAAGAATCCGCAGTTCAGGCCGCGATTTGGTCCACGCCCGGCGATCCGATAATCTTGCTGAGCACACCAGTCCGGGTGGCGGAATGGCAGACGCGCTAGCTTGAGGTGCTAGTGCCCTTTATCGGGCGTGGGGGTTCAAGTCCCCCTCCGGACACCGTTTTGACATGCATCCTCCGCAAATTTGCAGAGGATGCATTCTTTTTTGGGATGTGGACGGTGTCCAAAGGGGGTCCGGGCACCGTTGATCTGCAAATTTGCGTATGTAGCCGGTTAAAAGGCGTGGATGGCGACACCGGTGAGTGAGTGGTTCGGTCGTTGCGAGTCGGTGCGGCAGTCGAACCGCGGATCGTTCTGGCCGAGAGCTGGCACTTCGCTGTCGGGTGTCTCGCGGCGGTGTCTGTGTGCCTCGGGCGGGTGTCCGGTCAGGCGTCGGTGTGTGCCCTGTGGGCCGGCTTGGGTGGGTTGACGGGACTGTGCTGTTGTCACGGTGGGACGGCGTGGTCCGGGTCGCGGCTGTCGGCGCATGGCTGTGGGGCGGTGTTCGGTCTGCTCGTTGCGTCGCGGTGGTCTGTTCGGCAGCCGTGGTCGTCAGCTTCGTCTGCCGAGGCCGCATAGCTACCCGGTCTGGGATTCTCGGTTGAAAAGTCACCCAGCGTGGGTGCCTTTTTATTAATTGACAGTGAAAAGTCACCCAGTATGGGTGTATTCCGCTGAAAAGTCGTACAACGTGGGTGTCTGAGGAGCCGGAAAGCTTTCGGACAGCGAGTTTTTGGTTTCCTCAAGCTGCCTTGTTCCGTTCGAACCATTCGGACTCTACCTCGTTCGGTGTC